>JBGPAW010000199.1:0-6998 GCA_041480905.1 Phycisphaerae bacterium | reverse complement strand
CGTTGTACATCACGCCCACGTCGACGCTTAAGGCGACAAAACCGATCAACACCGTTCCCATAACCGCCACCTGGACGGCCACGGCAGCGCGGCTCCTGAAAGTGCCCGCGGAGTGTCGTCCTCTGGAACGCATAGCTCTTACCTCCTGTTGGTGGACGACGCGACGGCACCCCGGGGCGCCGTCCATGACCGTACGCTCGGGTCTACCACGTCGGCGGACGCGCTTCGGCGCGCCCCCCATCGGGAGACGTTTGTTTCACCCACTGAAGAACCCTACGATTAAAGGAAACCTATGGGCAAGTGCTATGCGGACGTGCGGATGAGTTTTTTGTCGCCCGGCGGTCCGCCTTCCGGTGGGACGGATCACGCCGAAACCGCCCGGGCACGGAGCCTACCCCACCTCATCAGGAACTGGTGGGTAAGGCTCAGGCTGGAAAGGCGGTGGGGTTGATTGCGGCGAGAGCAGCCGATAGCTCCACAACATCAGCATCACGGCGCAGGCCAACAATACGGCGCCCCCGGCTTGATGGGCGGTGGTCAGCCTCACGTCGATGGCCGGCCGCGGTTGTTCCCCGGCCGTCGCCCCGGTCGCGACCAGCGCCGCGATCCCCAGCGCCACCTGCACGAGCGTCAAAATCACCAACGTCTGTCCCACGCGGCGGATGATCGGCTGGTCTGCATACAGGCCCCAGGCGCGCACGCCGCAGGTCAGGGCCAGCAAAAGAACCGGGACCGCAAAAGTGAGGTGGATCATCAGTCCGCCGGTCAAGTGCCGCAGGATGGCCCCCAAGACCAACTGCACCATCAGCATCCCGATGAGCAGGGTATTTAGGGTACGGTCGGTTTCGGCGGTCGCCGCGGGCGTTGGCGCCCGCGCGCTCCGCCAACTCGTCGAGACGAACACGCTCATCGCCACCAGCATGCCGAAGAAGACCTGACCGAGCACGCCGTGCACGACGGCCAGCGTGAGGCTGGGGGAGATGTCCGCGCGGGAAGTGCTGAGCGTCAGTCGGCCGGTGACGCGCAGCCCGCCGAGCACGCCCTGCACGATCACGATCAACAGCGCCGCCCACGCGAACCGGCGCAGCCAGGCGCGCGGTTCCGTCCGTTGCAGGTAGATCGCCAGCACCAGCGTGGTCAGGCCGACCAGCGAACCCATCAGTCGATGGGCATGCTCGTAGTAGATGCCTCCGGTCATCCGCGACAGGGGGTACAGGAACATGTTGTATCCGAAGGAGTTGGGCCAATCGACCACCGCCAGGCCGGCTTCGTGACTGGTCACCAGCCCGCCGACGATGAGCAACAGCAACGTGGCGGCCGCGGCCACGCGAGCGAAGACGGCCCTCCAATTGATGACGCCGCCCCCCCGATAAGGCATCCGGCTTCCCCAGGCGGCCCCGATGACCCCAAGCATCGCCGCCACCACAAATGAGCCGGGGACCCACCATAACGCCGGTGGGACCACCTCGTTCGGGTGCTCACCCCCCAGGAGACTGCCCAGAATGAGCAGGCTTAAGGTGGCGGAGAGGATCCCGACGTACAAACCGCCCTTCCACCCGCGCGGGGTGTACCGGCCGACGGCGATCCCGCCCCCCAACATGCACCCCAGCATCAGTATCAACAGCAGCGAACTTGGCACCACGACCGGCGGCAGCCGGCAGACGTAACCGACCCCCCACATGGCGACGGTGGTGCCAAAACCAATGGCCAGGATGTCGGACTTTGCATTCGTCGGCGGTGATGTCAAGGGACCGTCGCCTTACGCTGGGCTCGTGCCGCGGATACCGCCAAACGGTTTTCCGGATAGGCTCTTAACCCGGGCCGGCACGACTGCCGGCGGTGGCGGACTTACGGGAATATGCCGCGTTCCTTGTAGCTTGTCTCCAGGCGCGAAAGGGCCACCACGTAGGCCGCGGTCCGCCAATCCGTGTTCAAGGCCAGGGCTCGCTCACGGACGCGGCGGTAGCCGTCGACCATCCGCTTGTGCAGCTTCAGGTCCACCTCGTCGAGCTCCCAGAACTCGCTGCGCTTGTTCTGCAGCCACTCGAAGTAGCTGACCACCACGCCGCCCGCGTTGCACAGGATGTCGGGCAATACGGTGATGCCGCGCTCGCGCAGGATGGCGTCGCCCTCGAAGGTGGTCGGTCCGTTGGCGCCCTCGACCAGCAGCCTCACGCTCAGCGATGGGGCCGTCTCGGCCGTGATCTGGTTCTCCAACGCCGCCGGCACAAAGAAATCCGCCTGAGTTTTCAGGAAAGTTTGGTGGTCGATCGGCTCCGCGTCGTAGTAGCCGGCCACGCCCCGGCGATTGACCACGAAGTGGGCCAGCGCGTCCGCATCGATCCCGCGCGGATTGAAGATCGCCCCGGTGTGATCCTCCACCGCGACCAGCCTGGCTCCTTGCAGCTTGAGCAGTCGGGCCGTCCACAACCCCACGTTGCCGTACCCTTGGACGATGTAGGTGGCTCCGTCCAGGGCGAAGTCATGGTCCTTCGCCCACAACTCGATCGTGAACACGATCCCTTGGCCGGTGGCCTTATCCCGGCCCAGGGTCCCTCCGGACTGCACCGGCTTGCCGGTCACCACGTGGATGCAACGGTTGCGTTCGTGCGGCGGAATGGTCGAGAGGTAGGTGTCCAAAATCCAGGCCATGATCTGGGCGTTGGTGTTGACGTCCGGCGCCGGGATGTCGTATTCCGGGCCGATCGTGTTGCCCAGAGCGTAGGTGAAGCGGCGCGTGATCCGCTCCAGCTCCTGCGGCGAGTACTGGACGGGGTCGATCTGGATGCCCCCCTTGGCCCCGCCGAAGGGAATGTTCATGATCGCCGACTTCCACGTCATCCAGGTGGCCAGGGCCCGAATCTCGTCGATGTTGACCGCGGGGTGGAAGCGCAGCCCGCCCTTGTACGGGCCTTGCACATTGTTGTGCTGCACCCGGTAGCCGGCGAAAACCTCAATCCGCCCGTCGTCCATTTTCACCGGGAAGTGCACCACGATCTCATTTTGCGTCTGGGCGAGGATCTTGCGGATGTTGGGATCGAGGACCATAAGGTCCGCAGCCTTGTTGAACTGCTTCGCCACGTTTTTGTAGACACTGCCTGCAACCATCGAGACCACCTCAATTCCGTGGGCGCGGGACTGAACTCATCTCCCCCCGAGGGTTGGGGTGGCATTGTACAGAGCTCGCGTGGCCCGGCCAAGCCCGCCGCAGGCCGGCGCCGCCATGCCTGAGCGCGCGCAGGGTCGTAGCGTGCGACAGGCCGGCGCTCCTTGACCACGGGCGCACCCGTGGGCCCCGGCATGCTGAACGCCGCGTTGTGAAAGCATGCCGCCCCCGGTATAGTGAGGCCCATGGAGGATCGGCAGGCTATAAGGGAAACGCTTATGCGAACCAGAACCGCTCTCGCCCGTTGGCTCAAATGGACCCTACCCTGGCTGGCCCTGTGGCAGGTCGGACCGTGTACCAGCGACGCCTTGGTGCGGAGCCTGGAGAATCAAGTGGTCTTCAGCGCCTCGAGTGCCGTCTTCACCGCCGCCCAGACCGTAGCCATGAATCTGTTGGGCCTGTAAGGGCCTACGGATGGTTCTCCAGGTACACCAGGCGGAAGCCCAGTTCCCGGTAAAGCTGTGGGTAGGAGCGCTTCACCTCGCGGTGGAAAGCCGGAATCCCCCGCAGGCTGATTTCGTAACGCTGGATGATCTCAAAGAGCAGCAAGTCGAAGGCCGTGCTCTTGAGCCAGTCGATGTCCCCCAGGAAACCGCACACCGCCACCGCCCCCGTCCGCCTCAGGAACCGGCTGATGTTCCGCCGGTCCGTGGCCAGCGTGCCGCACGTGCCGAAGTGGATGATCCGCTTCTCACAGCGGCCGGCCAGGAGCGCAGCGATTTCGTCCAGGCTGATGCTCTGCTTGCCCACCAGGACCGTCTGCGGCTGACCGTGGAAGGCCAGGTACAAAATGGGATGGTCCTTGTATCGCTTCTGCCCCCAGCGTTGAAGATAAAATCGCAGCTCCTCCAGCGTGGCCACGTCTCTGTAAATGTGGCTCAGCCCCTCCACGGCGGAGAGGAGTTGCAGCATATACCGCACCGACTGTTTGGATTTGAGGTCCGGGTCCCACGCCCCTTCCAGGCAGAACACGCCCTTGGATTTCCAGCGTCTCACCGTCATGGCCTCACTCCCCCCTCACCGTGGACTTACCCAGCACCATTCCCGAGTGCGCTCGGAGGGTGACGCTACGGGTGGCCTTTCCGAAAGGCGTCAGCGACACGCGCTCGTGGTCCGCGTACACCGGCCACTCGCCCTCGGGCAGCGCGAAAACTTGATCGTTCGCATCGCCGTTCACCAGCACGATCGCCCGCGACCAGCTTTCGCCGGGCAGGTCGGCCCCGTCCAGACGATAGGCGAACCCCTTGAAGCGGTGCAACTCGTCCAGGAACGCCAGCCGCCGGCGCACCTGGTCCCCGGTCCGCAGCCGGAACACGGGATGGGCCTTTCGTAAGGCGATCAGGTTCCGGTAGTAGGCAAACACGTCCGCGTTGGTCTTCTTGAGCGACCAGTCGATCCGGTTGATCGCGTCGGGCGCGTTGTAACTGTTGTTGCAGCCTTTTTTGGATCGGCAGAACTCCTGCCCGGAATGGATGAAAGGGGTGCCTTGCGCGGTGAGCACGAGAAACCCCGCAAAGCACTGCATGCGCTTCTTGATGTCGGTGGGCACGTCGGGAACCGACTGCACCAGTTTGTCCCAGGTGGTGAGGTTGTCGTGGGCCTCGCAGTATTGGACGGCGTCGGCGGGATCGCGCGTCCAGTTGCCGATCGAGCCGGTGACGCCGTCCTTGACTCCGTCGACGCGCTCGCCGGTTTGGATGAACCCCGGCGCCCCGCCGTCGCGGTCGCCCTTAATGGCGTCACGAAAGCCGTCGTTGAAGGCGGCGATCCCGCGCCCGCGCACCTGTCCCTTGTCGGTCGTCCGGCGCAGCGCGGCCGGACCTCCGGTCCACGGCTCGCCGTACACCATGATGCCGGGCTTGATCCGCTTGAGCACGGCGTAGATGTCCCGCATGGTTTGCGGGGCGTGCAGCCCCATCAGGTCGAAGCGGAAACCGTCCATGCCGTACTCGGTCACCCAGTAGCACAAAGAGTCCAGCAGGAGCTTCTTCGCCATGGGCCTCTCGCTGGCGAACTCGTTGCCGCAACCCGAGCCGTTGGAGAGTCGGCCGTCGACCGTCTGGCGATAGTAATACCCCGGGACGATGCGCTCGAACGGAGCCCGTGACGAGGTGTGGTTGTACACCACGTCCATGCTCACGGCGATGCCGCGGTCGTGAAAGGCCTGCACGACCCGCTTCAACTCTCGAATCCGCGCGTCGCCGATCGGCGCGGTGGCGTACCAGCCCTCGGGCGAGTTGAAGTGTACCGGCATATAACCCCAATTGTACGGCCCGTTGAAGGTCTCCTCGTTCTCGAAGTCCTGGACCGGCATAAGCTGCACGTGGGTGACGCCGAGCTCGACCAGATGATCCAGCCCGGTCCGGACCGCTGGTTCCTCGGGCAGGTGCGCCCCGGACTCGGTCAGCCCCAGGTACAGCCCGCGGTACCGGACGCCGGAGTTCGCGGCGATGGTGAAGTCCCGCACGTTCATCTCGTAGATCACCGCGTCCACGTACGACTCGAGCTGGGGCTGCCATGCGGCATTAAAACCGGGCGGGTTCGTCTCCGGCAGATGGACGAGTAGGGTCCGCGGGGGGTCGCCGCACGCGCACACTGCCGCGGGGTCGCTGACCTCGCCGGTCGTTCCGCCTCCGGGGGCCGAGACCCGGTAGCTGTAGAACTTGCCGCGCCAGTCGCCCTCGAGGTGCAAATGCCAGAGCCCCTTGTCTCCGGGGTGCATCTCATGGGTGACGGCAGGACCGCCCACCTCGGGGCGCTCGGCGATCACCAGCCGCACGGAGCGGGCCGTCGGGGCGAAGAGGCGGAAAGTCGTTCCCTCCGGCGTGCACACGGCGCCCATGACGGCATCCGCGTCATAGAACTTGGTCGCGTCCGCAAGCAGCCGCCCCACCCGCACCACCGCTTCGCCGGCCCCTGTGGCCACCACCCGGAATTGCTGCCGCGTGAAATCGAGCGCCGTCGTGGTGCACAGCATGAAAGTCTTAGCCTGTCCCTCGCGGACGAACTTCGCCTGAATCTCCCGAACCGCGATCTCCCGTCCGCCGTCGGTGATGACGACGAAGTCGGCTGCATGGACTTCTTCAACGGGACGACGGCCCGCGAATCGAACGGTAATCTCGTCCCACGCAGACAGTTCGGCTTGGACCAACATGGGGCGAAGTTCCAACACCGCCAAGGCTCCGGATCGACTCGACCTGTACGTCACAGCCGGATTATCGGTCGATGTCGGTAGTGTAACCGGCTTTCTCCTCTCAGAAAGTCGCCGGCGCCGCCGCCCTCTGCCCCGGGTCGGCGTCAGGAGGGTGGGTAAACTGGTGGGGGGCACGGGTTTGGATTTAGTGCGCTCCTTCGTCGAGAGAGGGCCCGGTCTCTGGTGAGGCAAACTCCCTCCTCGACGAGCCCCCGGCGGGGGCGGTATTCGGTAGCCAGGGGCGTCAGCCCCTGGTCACCGAGATGCGGAAGACCCCCAGCCCCCGGAGGGGGCGACACCCGCTTCGAACACGCGGTGTCGCCCTTCCAGGGCTCGGGTCTGCGCGTCGCCAAATGTCCAGGGGCTGACGCCCCTGGCTACCGACTTTCGCCCTTTCAGGGCTGGCGTGGTCCGCCTCTCCGCAAGCTGAACCCCTTTCACCGGAGAGGCGATACACGTACCCGGTTTCAGCCCAGGGAGATACCTTTACCCCTTAACTTGACGCCGACCCCTCTGCCCTCGGGCCTGGCCACGAATTGTGGCGAGTCAGGCCGAAGGCCTGGTACGGCAATAGCCGGGGGCCAGTCCGGCCTGCCCGCCGTGGCGGGCCGCGGCGGACCGCCCCCGGTAAGCTATGGT
>JBGPAW010000198.1:0-6998 GCA_041480905.1 Phycisphaerae bacterium | reverse complement strand
ATGCCGATCCTCCTGACCACTGGCGAAACGCCTGTCAGTTAGATCGGCTAACTCGCCTCTTTACCCGAAATTTTTGCTGGGGTGAGGCACTAGTACTCCGGCAACGCTCCAATGTGAGACAGCCCCTGGACGCAGACTGTTGCTATGCGCGGGTGATGTGCGAGGGGTAACGCCGGGTGTAAACCTCGATGTTCGCGGCGTACTGCTGCATCACCTGGGCCAGCAGCGCGGGCGACTCCTCGTTTTGCTCCGGCTTCACCAGCGGTCCCAGGATTTGAACGCGGTAGTGGAAGCCCGGTTCGGAGATGACGAAGCCCTGCAAGACGGGCGCGCCGCAGCGCAGGGCGATCTGCAGCGTGCCGGTGAGGAAGTCGCGCGGCTCGCCGAATAAAGTGACCGGCACGGTCTTCTGATGGACCTCCCGCGGTCGCTGCACGTCCAAGGCGCTGCCTAAAGCATAGTTGTCCTGGAAGCACCGATAGATTTCGCGCGGATAAGTGTCCGAGTAGAGGATGCGGACCTTGCCCAATTCGGGGTGTTTCTGGTGGTACTTAGCTTGCATGAACCGCCGGAGGGCCCCCTCCTTGGGATCGCGGATGCCGGCCACCCGATAGCCCCGCAAGGCCATGCACAGTCCGGCCACGTGATGGGCCCCGTGATGCGAGAGGGCGACGTACGCGCCGCGGCCGCCGGCCAGCGCCTCGTCCAACCGTTCCAGGCCCTCCACCTGAAACCGTTCGAGGACCTGTTCCCGCGAGAGCATGTCCAGGATCAGGTAGAAAATCTTGTCGCAACGGGAGGTCTGAAATTGCGCCAGCGTCGCCCCTCGGTGAATCGCTGGGGTCAGTTCCGGGCCAAAGACTTCTCTCAAGCGCTGACCGAAGGTGCGACGCCGCTTGTAGTTGACGCACCACTCCAGCGTGCCGAAAAACCGCCCGAACCGGTACAGCCCGTCGAGGGTGAGCAGCCTGGCCAGCACCCACAGAAGCAGACGGACAGTCTGAAAGGCGCAACGGTTCCACAGCCCGACGGCGGAGGAGGGAGTCAGCCTGGGGGTGTCGGCGTCCAAGGTTGTTCGCGTAGTCGTCGACAACAGAGCGGTGACTATAGCGGGACCGCCTCCGATTGACCAGATGGGTCGGGGAACTGAAGCGCCCTTGGGTCTGGCAAGGGATGTTGGCAGCCCCGACAGAGCTTGGACATCCGGGTCGTGAGCAGCGAGTCGTTACCGCTGGCGCTTTCTGCCGCCCGGCGATTCCGCGCCGCGTTGGCGGGCGGCATACAGATGTCGAGACCACCAGAAGGCCAGGATCGAGCCGATCGTGCCCAGGGTCACGTACTCAAGCGGAAGGGCCCGCAGGTAGACCGTGTGCGGGAGGTTGGCCGGCAACGTTGTCGCCTTGGCGGAACCGACGGCCATCACCCACAGATAGGCGACCATCGTCACCAAGGGGACCGCCAAGCAGGTCCACCAGGCGGTACGCAAGGGGAATCGGCTGTGGGCGAAGTATCCTGCGATAAAGAAGCCGGCGACGATCGCAAAGTAAACCTGCCCGTGCCGGATCGCGGAGGCGGGCGCTCCCGTCGAAAAAAGGCCGATCAGTGCAAACGCCACCGCGGTAGTGAAGAGAGTATGCGCCAGTTGGGTGCGGCGCTCTGCGGTCGGCTTGGCGTCGCCGTCCGCTGGGAATGCCGCCGCGAACAGCGGCATGTCCGTCACGGACATGAGCGACAGCGCGGAAGACTCCGCCGCGGGACCTCGGCCGAAGCACCAACGCACCACCAAGGCGGAGGCCACCATGGCCAGCAGCACGATCGCACACCACACCAGGGCCTCGAGCAGAAAACTCGCGGCGAGGCTGGGGCGTGTCGCGGCACCGCGATCAGCCAGACTGATGAGGATGGGTTGGAGGGTCTCGCCGCGGAGGTTGGCCACCGCGAGGCCCAGACAGGTGGCGAACACCCCCGCGTCGGCGAGCTTGCGTCCGATGAGCAGGCTGGCCAACGCCGCCACGACTACCCCCAGGGCCGCCATCTGGACCATCATGAGCCCGGGCCGGCGACAGGTGAGCATGCTGACCGCGCCCTGAGGATCCCTCGGCTGGAGGGCGCGCCAGCCGACGGTGACAAACAGCGTGATAGCCACGCTCCAGGCAACTAGTGCCACCAGGCGGTCCCACAGACGAAGTTGAGGGTGCAACGGGGCCGCTTGACCCATCATGGCGGACAACCTTCCGCGAGTCTAGACCGCGCGGACGGAAGTCCGCGGCTCGCTTTTTTCAGAGCAGTGCTCCTCGGGGCCGGCGGCGTCCACCGCCGGCTCACCGGCTTCAAGGCTTGCCCTTGTCCTTGCCGGGTTTAACGTTCGGTTCGCCCTTCCTGGGGGTCGGGGGTTTCTTCGCCGGCCTGGTAGCGGCGCCGGGTTCACCCTGCGAGGTCGGCGTCCCCTCGGCAGGCAGCACGGCCTTGGAGAGTTCCAGGGTCACGTCCACCGTGGTCGGCTGGCGCATGACAATCAGGTCGGTGGCGGCGGCGTACTGCTCCAAACCCAAGTAGTAGGTCTCGAAGGCTGGTTTGTACTCGGGTTCGGGAATAGGTCTTTGCATGAAGTCCTGGTGCCGGCCGACGGCGTCATACTCCTCCTTCAGCCATTTGGCCAACCCGGTGACGGCCTCGAGCTTGGTGAGAGGGCCCACGAAGTCCATGTCGGCCCCCTGCCGCAACTGCTCGGACAGATAAGGGAGCGCATTCTTGCCACCCGGTTCGCTGATCATGATCCCGCCCTCCGGCACATTGTTCACCTGGAGGGTGAAGCTGTAATACTTGCTGCCCGGCCAATCGTTGCTGGTAATGGCCCCGCGCCGCGGAACCACCCAGGGGATGGGCATGCCGGAAAGCTTGAGCTGGATCTTGTCCTCGCCGACCTTGGTGACGGCAGCTTGTCCCAGGGACGCGGTCGCCGCCGGACTATTCCAGTCCGCGTTTACGGTGATCTTGCAGGGTTCGGCGCCCCAGGCCTCCAGGATGGTGGCCATGCCCAGGGCGTAAGCCAGGATGGTCGGAGCGGCGCCGTCGGTGGTGAGGGCCAAGCGCGGATTGCTGCCGTGGGCCGCCAGGTACTCTTTCGCGGCGGCCGACCAGTCGATCACCTTCGCACCTTTCTCCTGCGCGATCGTCCGCATCGCCGCGCCGTATTGTTCGACGGTTTCGTCGTACTTGATGGCTGCCAGGTCGGCGCTCTTGGCCACCTCCGCGCACAGGGGGGTCATCACATAGAGCCGCGCCGCGGTCTGTTTGGCGCGCTCCACCAAGGCGGCAAAATCCGCCTTGAAGCGGTCGAGGTGGTTCTGGTCGAGTGCCTGCCTGGGCACGTCGTTGGTGGCGAAGCACAGCACCACCACCGTGGGCTTAAAGGGCACGGCCTGCCTCTCAAACCGTTCGATGACGTTCTTGAGGATGGAGTCTTCATGCCGACCGTAGGTGCGAAACCGCGCCTTTAGCCCCGGATACCGGATGCGAATGAAGGTCTCCGTCCCCATGGGCATGTCGGGGACCCCCAACGCCTGATTGCCGAAGAACACCACGCGGTCCTGATCGCCGAGAGCAAACTCGGCCCGCGCACAGGGAACCCCCGCCCACATCAGTACCACCATCCCGACGCTCAACATTACCTTGTTCATCGATCAGCTCTCCCGCGGTCGATACCGCTCTAACAACCGTTTCATCTCTCGGACCGCCTCACGCAGGCCGACGAAAACGGCCCGTGCGACGATCGAATGCCCGATGTTAAACTCCGAAAAACCCGGCAATCCCGCCAACCGGCCCACGTTGCGGTAGGTCAGCCCATGCCCTCCGTGCACCTCCAAGCCCAGGCCGTGCCCCTCCTCAATGCCCCGGCGTAAGGCCTCGAGACTCGCGGTCAGCGCCTCGGCGGTGGCAGCGTGGGCGTAGGCCCCGGTCCACAGTTCCACGGCCGCGCAGCCCGCCTCGGCCGCCGCGTGGATCTGCTCCTGGATCGGCTCAATGAAGGCGCTGACCACCATGCCTTGCTCGCGGAGCCGGTGGACCGCCGCGGCGACCGCTTGGCCATGGCGGACCACGTCGAGGCCTCCTTCGGTGGTCAGTTCCTCACGCCGTTCGGGGACCAGAGTACACTGATCGGGCCGCAACTCGCAGGCAATATCCACGATCGCCGGGGCCACGGACATCTCCATGTTCAGTTTGGTGGCCACCGTCTCCTTGAGCAAGCGGGCGTCGCGGTCGTTGATGTGGCGGCGGTCTTCGCGGAGGTGGAAGGTAATACCGTCGGCGCCGCCGAGTTCGGCCTCGACGGCGGCCCAGACCGGGTCGGGCTCATCCGTCCGCCGCGCCTGCCGCACCGTGGCCACGTGATCGATGTTGACGCCCAAGTGGACCATCGTTTGATCCCCAGCGTTTCTACGAACCAGGCCGCCATTATAGGCCCGCCGGGGGACGTGTAAACGCGGACCACGCCGCGCGACATACGGCGGCAAGATTCTCCCGCGGCACGCGCTGAGGGTCGAACGTGCAACCGGGAGCGATGAGCAAGGGTCGATCGCCGGCTTGGGCGATGGCCTCGCGCACTTGGGCGGCGCACTGCTCCGGCGTCCCCTCCACCAGCATCCCCAGGTTGTCCACTCCACCGCAGATGGCCGGGCGAACCGTATCGCGCACTTCCGTGATGGACGGACCGGCGGCCCGGTCCGCCCAGTTGAGTGCGTGCACGGGATAGGCCGCGAAGCTCGCAAAGTCCGCCGCGCGGCCGCAAACGTGCAGCATGTTGAAGCGCCCGTCCGACGCCGCCTCCAGAATCCGCAAGTCCGTGGGACGAACGATCGCGTCGTAGATTCCTGGGCCGTTCGCCGGTGTGTCCACCCAATCGTCCCGAACCGACAGGAACACGCCGTCCGCCCCCGCGTCCAAACACCGCCGGGCGAAGCGGGCCAGCGACTCGCCGATGGTCACCAGGGCCTGCGCGACCGCCCGCCGATCGTCCGCCAGGAACTGGCTGAGGATGGCACTGGCGTCATCGTCCTCCGCCTGCATCACCGGTGGCGCGTGGTCCCGGGGTTTGACCAGTCGGCGCAACGTGGCCCAGGTGTTGAAGATCGTCGTCGTTATCAGCACCGCGCCCGCCAGCTCCTTCGCCAGGCCGGCGATCAATGCCAACTGCCGGGCGAATTCAGGCTCATCGCCGTTGAGTACGCGCAGCCCCGCCAAGTCGGCCACCGCGCGGATTTCCCTGGCATGAGGGTACCCGTTGTCGTTCATGACTTTGAGGAAATCGAGGTCATAGAGGCGAAGATGGTCCAAGTGGGCCTGGACGGCCTGGGGACCGTGCCGTTGGTGAGCCTCAAAGTGGTACCAGAAGCTAACCGGAGGCCGATCCGGTTTCCGCCCAGCCAGTACCGCCATCACCCTCTCGATTTTGTCCGAAACCGGCATACAGGCCCTTACCCGCGATTGAGGGAATTCAGGCTAACGAACGCGCTCCTGGCCGTCAACTTATAAGCAAGCTGGTGCTCCCCTGCCAGAGCTGGATACGCTACCTTCTTTCCGAGCCTTGACCCTCAGACGATGGTTTCCTACAATCTCTGTGTTCGGGCTCAATCGTGTCCAATCTTCGGAGTTGGAGCTATGGTCGTCGACGAAGTCAGATTGCAGGAATTCATGCAGAAAGCGGTGTACGACTTGGGCGCGACCCTCAGTGCGGCGCTGGTGGTCATCGGGGATCGGCTTGGGCTTTACAAAGCGCTCGCGGCCGATGGACCGCTGACACCTCCCGAGTTGGCGGCCTGTACCGGCACGGCCGAACGTTACGTTCGCGAGTGGCTCTTGAATCAGGCCGCCGGCGGCTACGTGACCTACGATGGCACCAGCGGCCGCTATAGTCTGTCCCCGGAACAGGCGCTGGCCCTGGCGGACGAAAACAGCCCCGTCTTCCTCGCGGGCGGATTCCAACTGGCGACGGCCGTGTTGCGCGATGAGCCGAAGATTCGTGAGGCGTTTCGCACGGGCCAGGGCCTGGATTGGGGCGATCATGACCCCGGCCTGTTCGAGGGCACCAAGCGGTTCTTCTCGCCCAGCTATCGCGCCCACCTGGTGGGTTCCTGGATTCCCGCGCTGGACGGCGTGGAGTCGCGGCTGCGCGGAGGGGCCCGGGTGGCCGACGTCGGCTGCGGGTTCGGCGCATCGACGCTCATCATGGCCCAGGCTTTTCCCCGATCCACCTTCGTCGGCTACGACTACCACGAGCTGTCCATCCGGGGGGCGCGCTTGGCCGCTGAGCAAGCCGGGGTCGCCGACCGCGTGTCTTTCGAGGTCGCCTTGGCCACGGAGTATCCCGGCCGGGATTACGATTTTGTGGCCTTTTTCGACTGCCTCCATGACATGGGCGATCCCGTGGCGGTGGCCCGGCACGTGCGCGGCTCGCTCCGCCGGGAAGGGACGTGGATGATCGTCGAGCCGTTTGCCGGGGACCGCGTGGAGGACAATTTGACGCCGGTGGGGCGTTGCTACTCGGCGGCCTCGACGCTGATCTGCACGCCGGCCTCGCTGGCCCAGGAAGGCCGCATGGCCTTAGGCGCCCAGGCCGGCGAAGCCTGTCTGCGCGACGTGGTGACCCGCGGCGGGTTCACCCGCTTCCGCCGTGCCGCCCAGACCTCGTTCAACCTGGTCCTGGAGGCACGGCCGTAGGCCAACGCCCGGATGGCCAGGGCCCCGTCCTTCAGATGGCGGCGGGCCAGCTCCGCCTCGATCCGCGGCTGATCCCGGACATACAGCCGCAGCCGGCCCCAACTCCGCAGCGGAAATCACCCGCCGAGGACCGCGCGGTGGGTGGCCCACCTCCTCTGGAGGTGGGGCTGGGGTTTGGCCCTTTTATGGCCGGTTGGCAGTTTGCCGGACAAGGGCCATGGGCGTCAAGGATCAGCCTGCGGCGGCGTAGAGCATGGCCGAGACCGCAGGCAGAATCGATT
>JBGPAW010000197.1:0-7010 GCA_041480905.1 Phycisphaerae bacterium | reverse complement strand
TTCCCGGATCGCCGACTTGGTGATCTCATTGAAAACCACGCGGCGGATTCGTCGCGGATCGAGGCCGAGCGTTTCCGAAAGATGCCAGGCGATGGCTTCTCCTTCGCGGTCGCGGTCGGTGGCCAGATAGACGGTATCCGCCGTCGCCGCCGCCGTGGCCAGAGATTTGATGATCTTCCGCTTGTCCGCGTTGACGTGGTAGGTTGGGGTGAAATCGTTCTCGATGTCGACGCCGAGTTCCTTGTCGGGTAAATCACGGATGTGCCCGACGCAGGCTTTGACGACATAGCCGCCGCCCAGGTATTTGTTGATGGTCTTGGCCTTGGCGGGCGATTCGACGATAACTAACGCTCTTGTATTAGGTTGCGTTTTTTTTGCCAAGGGCGTATTCCCTTCTCGACAGCCGTTCCGGCGGGCCTCCGCCGGTCTCCCCACCTTTATCGACGCCCCATCGGGGATGCTACAGTGCTGTATTATAGGCCTCCCAGACCGCCGTCCGGGCAAGGCAAGTATCAGGATCATCGAATCCTGTCAAATGTCCGCCGGCGGGTGGGCGGCAATCTTCGGCCCGGAACGGTTGCTTTTATGCCGGGCCCCAATTAAAATGCCCGCTTTTGCGACTTGGTGCTTAAGCACAATGGAATAAAGGAGTTACGTCGCCATGATGAAGTTTTTTCGCAAGCACAACAAACAACTGCTGGCGATCTTCATGTGCTTGTTGCTGGTCTGCTGGCTCGGCGGCGACGCATTGGAGGCCATGCTCCGGCCGGCTTCGGGCCGCGAGGTGGTGGCGGTGTGTGCTGCCGGCAACATCACCCGCGACGAATGGACCCGCGCCCAGTTCCAGACCGAACTGCTCCGTAAGCTCTTCGGCTCGGATTGGCAACGCATCTTTGGACTGGCCCGGGGGCCCGAAAACGAACCCGACATCGCGAGCTTCTTCCTGCTGGTCCGGGAGGCCCGGCGCATGGGGATCCACTCCAGTCGACCGGTTGCGGAAGACATGTTGCGACAAATGTTGCGTAGGCAGGGTGCTAACCCGCCCTCGGTGGCGTATTTGGCCGGTCGTTGGAATATCAAGCCCGACGCGATCTACGAGGCGGTTACGGCGTTTACCGACCTTGTGCGGTACAGGTCGCAGATGGCGCAGGCCGCCGATCCCAGCGCGGCGGAGATTCGCCGCACGGCGGACAACGTGTTCAGCCAAGTGCAGGTCAAAACGGTGGCGTTCCGGGCGGAGATGTTCGAAGATTCCGAAGAGACCTTCCCCGAAGGGGAAATGCGGGAGCAGTTCGATAAGTTCAAGGACCACCAACCGGGGACGGGGTTGAACTTCGGCTACGTGCTTCCGCCGCGCCTGAAGGTGCAGTACGCGAAAATCGACGTGAAGAAGATCGAGGAGACCCTCACGGACGATCAGAAAGTAGAGAAAGACGCCCTCTACTACTGGAAGGGACATAAACAGGATCCAGCCTTTCGACGTCCGCCTGCCGAGAAAACCAATGACGTGGCGGCGAGCCAACCGACCACGCAGGACGCCGACCCGAGCAGCCAGCCAACCACGAGGCCGGCCAGCCAACCGACCACCCAGCCGGCTAGCCAGCCGAGCACGGAGCCGGCGAGCCAGCCGAGCAGCGCGCCGGCGGATCTCTTCTTCACCACGTGGTCGGAGGCCCAGAAGGCTGCGATCGAGGTGCTCCGCCGCCAACACGCCGACGAACGGGCCCAGCGGTTGGCCGATTGGTTACTCGCGCAAACAGCGGAGCCGTGGTATCACGTGGAAGTCGGGTCCAACGGCTACAAAGCGCCGCCCGAAGCAGTGAAATCGGCGGACTACTACACCAAAAAGGTAAGCGAGATACCCGCCAGCCTGCCTGGGGCCGAGGGGGTGATCGTAGAGACCACGGATTGGATTTCGCGGGACAACGCCAGCGACGTTCCGGGGCTGGGAGCAGCCGCTCTGCCCATTCCGGGCGGGACGGCCATCCTGTTTGCGTAAGTGGTGTTCAACGTGGAAGGTCTGGCCGCGATCCCTACGGGCGAAGAAGCCGCCGGCGTGGACCGGACGACTTACCTCGCCCTCTACCAGACCTCGCCTTACGCCTTGCACGATATCGAGGGGAACATCTACGTGTTCCGCCCGGTGGAGGTGTCGGAAGAGAGGCCGGCCCGGGAGCTCGAGGAGGTGCGCGAGCGGGTGGTGACGGATTTGCGCAAGGTCCGCGGATATGAGAAGGCGAAAACGCAGGCGGACGACTTCGCCGCGAAGGCCCGGGAGAACGGACTGGAAACCGCCTGGAAAGCGGATTCGCCCCTCCACGAAACCGCTGACCGATACAACGAAACCCCGGAAGGCAAACTGCACAAGGGTGGGTTCATGGAGACCGTCACGGTGGCGCGGTGGCTCATTTATGGCGAGCCGGTGCGGGAGGTGTATCCGCTCGGGACCGTGAACGAAGCGTTCGTCGAGGCCTGTTTCGGGATGCGCGAAGCGAAGGCGGCTACACCCCGGTTGCAGGCCGTACCTATCCCGGAAGCGGGCACGGTGGCGGTGATCGAGTGGGCCAAAAACCTTCCTTTGAACGAGCAGGCTTTCCAGCAGCGACGAGCCCAGGTGGCTCAATACCTGGAGCGCCAGCGGATGGCCGACTATCTGTCCGCGTGGCTGGATCCGAAACAGATCAAGGCGCGGAACCAATTCGAGTTCAAGCGGGGCGGATAGAGAGGAATTGCGGATTGGGAATTGCGGATTGCGGATTTCGCGGCGTGGACGGCGCGGAGAAGAGAACCCCCAGAAGACGAAACTACGGGGAGAAGCAAGAGGGGAGAGCAGGGTCACGGGGCTGAGGACGGACCGGCTTGGTCGAGCTTTTCGAGCAGGTACTTTTTGGTCAGGTTCGGGGGGAGGATGATAGGCCGGTCGGGTTTGCCGGCCGGGTAGATCAGGTCCAGCGGAACGCCCGCCCGTCCGTGCTTCTGCAGGAACTCGAATATACGCGGATCGCCCGAGGTGAAGTCACCCTGAAACGGCACGATGCCCAAGGCGTTCATCTTGGCCCGAACTTCCGGCGTGTTGATGGCCACCTTCTTGTTGACTTTGCACACGGTGCAATAGGCGGCGGTGAAATCGACAAAGGCGGTTTCTCCGGAATTGACGGCGCTTTCGACGGCCTCCACAGACCACGGTTGCCAAGGGATTTCAGCGTGCGCCGCGCCGAGGGGATAGAACCACCCGTAGATCAGCACGCCGGACGCGAGGACCAGCGCACCGGCCCCGCCGCGATAATTCCACCGCTGCCCGAGCGACATGTTGAAGTCGATCTTGCCGAGCACCCAACAAGCCGTCCCGACGACCACCAAGAACACCAAGGTCCACTGCAAACCCTCAGCCCCAATCTGCGTGACGAGGGGGTTGAGCAGCCAGATCACCATGCCCAGCAGAAGGAAGCCCATGATCCGCTCGAAGGTGACCATCCACGGCCCGGGTTTGGGCAAGAACCTCAGCCAGTTGGGGTTAGCCCCCAACAAGATGTAGGGAGCGGCCATACCCAAGCCGGTCGTCAAGAAAGCCACAACAGCCATCCGCGGCGGTTGCTGCGTGGCCCAACCGAAAATGCCGGCCAGCAGCGGCCCGGTGCAGGCGAAGCCGAGCACGGGTGCCAGCGCTCCTTTGCCAAACGAGGCCAAAACACCTTCCTGCCCGATACGGTCTTCCAGTTTTGTGGCCGCCGTCGGCACTTGCAGGGTGTAGACCCCCAGCATGCTCAGGGCTAGGGCCATGACGACCGCCCCAAGAGCGATCACGGCGACGGGGAATTGCAGGACGTTGCTTCCGCGGGCGGCTAAGAAGCCCAGGAGCACGAAGAACACCATCACCCCAGCCCCGAACGCCAAGCCCAGGACGAGGGCCCGGCGGCGTGACTCGTGAGCTTGCTGGACGAATCCCAGGATCTTGATGGAGAAAAGGGGCAGGACACAGGGGGTGGCGTTGATGAACAAGCCATAGATGAAACACCCGAGCAGCAATCCAGGAAGCCCCAACCGAGCCAGAAAACGCTGGAGTGGGTCGCCCTCGGGAGGAATCTCGGCGGGTGCGCCTGGAGGGGTTGGCACGACTTGGGGAGAGGTGTTGGTTCCGCGCGGGCTTAAGCCCGCGGATCGGGTTTCCACAGGGAGTTCAAGACTCCAAGCCACATACTCCGGTGGGTAACAGGTTCCGCCCTTATCGTTGCAGGCTTGGGACGTGAGAAGCCCGGCGATGCGGACGCGGGGACCTTCCGCGTCGTCATGCACCTGGACCGGAATGCGGATGGGCGCCTTACCGCGATACTCGCTGGTTTTGCCGAGCTGCGGGTGGCGACCATCCTTGGGCGGCGGGTAGCTGGTTTTGCCAAAGCCAAGTCCGGGATCGCTTTCGAGGAAGACGTGGGTGGGGATGAGCGCCTCCTGCGGCGGCTGATTGGACTGGATGTGGTGGCCGGCAGCGACCTCGACCTCGAGGACCACCTCGAACGATTGGCCGGGGCTGACGCTCCGGACCGTGGTGGAGGGGGTCACCCTGACGTATTTGGCTCGGTCCGGTGGGATGGGCAGTGCCCGCCGGGCCGCTTGAAGGATTTCCCGGTCGGCAGGGTTGAGGTCGGTGGTCGTTCCGCCGACCGGCAGCTCGATCGAGACCGATTTCCTCTCCGGCACACAGGCTTCCTTGCAGACCAGCCATTGTAACTCCGCGGTCAAGGCGACTTTGTCCCCAGGTTTGAGGTCTTTCGGGGCAGTGAGGCTTTGGAGCAGGACGGGTTCGCCTTCCAGGACGTTGGTGGCCAAGTTGCCCGGATCGCGATGACGCCTGGGTACGGGGAACCGCAGCTCGCCGACCTCAAAACCCGGTGGCAACTTCCAAACGATGCGTGGCGGCAGCCCGGCATCGCCCGGATTCTTCCAGTAAATGTGCCACCCTTCCGCGAGATTGAACAGGATACCTACCTCGAACGTAGCACCGGGAGCGACCGCGGTGACCGCCGGGTGGAGGCTGATCTTGGTGTTAGGGTCAGCTCCCCCGGCTGGGGAGGCGGCCGTCAGGAGCACAAGAGCGAGAATGGGGGACTTCCAACGCGGTCCCCGAGTCAGCCCGTCGCGCATGTACTGGTCTCCGTACGATAGAGTCGCCGTATGTTATTACGCTCGGACCAACGGGAAAACAGCAGAGTGGTCCCCAACTTGCTTGACAGCCTCCCGCCGGAGATTATACTTTCTGACAGCGTTGGCGTTAGTAGGCGCTAACTTCATATAGATAAAGAGCCTGCGGTTCCGGCAGGGCGGGACGAGAGTCCGGGGGTCCCCGGGGCCTCGCAGGCGGGTGCGTACGAGGGCACGGATTGGGCCTATTCGCCTCCAGGGCGGGGCGGTGTTTGTTGTTGGCTGTCGTTATCTCGTCAAGCGGGAACTAGCGAGCTAGCCCGCGAGCGATCGTATTCTCCGGGTCCGGGTGGATGCCAATGGGATACTGCGGTACGCGGCGTTTGGGTGGTAGAGCGGGTGTGATCCCTCCATAGAACAGTGCGGAACCGTTGTGAACCCGATGTCGTGTCCAGGTCCTTACGCTAAACCGGAAGGGGCGCCACGTGAGCGCGAGGGTCCGCCGCGAACGTGGAAAGCACCCGGAGTCTTCGCCGTGACGTTTGTGCGACCGCACTAACGACCCGTCTGAGCGGGGCCTTCGCCCCCGCGGCATTCGATCCGTCCCTCCAGCTAGTGGTGTTTCGTTCGCCGGCGCCCTGTGCCGCCGTGACGCTCGGGGAGGCCCCGGGCGGAGCGGAAGTCGGCACGGGCGGAGCGAGCGTTGTTCATACACTCGTGGGCAAGTGAGTATACGCCATGCACGCAGCGTTATTACTGGGGGTAGCAAGCGGATGGTGGTTCGCGCTGATCGGGCTGATCGGACTCGTGCTCGGAGGGGTGATTGTCTACGGCGTCACCGTCCGCATCTACAAGACCAGGCAGGCCGCCTTGAAGCTGGACGTGGAGGCCATTTTAGAAGAGGCGCGCCGGGCAGGCGAAAGCATCGTCAAAAACGCCGAGGTCGAGGCCAAGGCTGAACACATCCACCGACTCGAGCAGTTCAACCAGGAAACGGCCGAGACCCGGGCGCAATTGAAGGAGGTGGAGAAGCGCCTCGACAAGCGGGAGGACAATCTGGAAAGAAAGCTCGATACGCTCAACGTGAAAGAGCGGAACATCGAGCAAGCGGAAGGGAAGCTAGCGGAACAGGCCCGCAAACTGACCGCCAAAGAGCAAGACATCGACGCGGTGCTGCACGAACAGCGCGCCAAACTGACAAAAATCTCCGGCCTGTCGGTCGAGGATGCCAAAGAACTCCTGCTCTCGAACCTGGAATCGGAGGTGGAGCACGAAGCCGCTGCGCTGGTGGATCGTCTGCTGACCGAGGCCAAAGACACCGCAGCCAACAAGGCCCGCGACATCATCGTGACGGCCATCCAGCGCTACGCGGCGGAGCACACCTGTGCCAGTACGGTCTCGACCGTGGACATCCCCTCGGACGACATGAAAGGCCGGGTGATCGGACGCGAGGGGCGAAACATCCGCGCGTTCGAGAAGGCCACCGGCGTGGACGTGATCGTGGACGACACCCCCGGCGTGGTGGTGGTGAGCGCGTTCGATCCGGTGCGCCGGGAAGTGGCCCGGGTGTCGCTGGAGCGGCTGATTCAGGACGGGCGGATTCACCCGGCCCGCATCGAGGAATTAGTGGAGGACACGCGCAAGGAAATCGAGCGGGAGATCATCGAGACGGGTAAGAAAGCGGCGGTGGAGGCCAATGTCGGCGGGTTGCACCGCAAACAGATCGACCTGCTGGGGCGTCTGAAATATCGGACCAGCTACGGGCAGAACGTGTTGCAGCACAGCATCGAGGTGGCCTATCTGTGCCAGATCATGGCGGAGGAGCTGGGTTTGGACGGTCGTCTGGCCCGCCGGTGCGGCCTGCTGCACGATAT
>JBGPAW010000196.1:0-7085 GCA_041480905.1 Phycisphaerae bacterium | reverse complement strand
GCTGCGTGGGGCCGACGCACCACGCGACGCAGCCCTTGGCGGTTACCCACGAAAGCCATCCCGGTCATGTGGCGCCTGCTGTTCACGAAGGTGAACATGATCCCATGCACAATCCCGTCGGTGACGCTCACCACGTTGGTCATCCAGGTCACCCGCACGACGCGGACCACGAACGTGATGCCACGCACGGGCACGACGCCCTGCATCAGGACGATGCCGCCCATGAGCACAATGCTGTCGGCGAGCACGAGGCGGTGGACGAGCACGACGCCGACCATCAGCATACTCACCCGCACGCCGAGGCGGGGGTTCACGGGCACGACGATCACGCCGCTTTGGTCCACGAGCAGGAACTCGAGGCGGCAGTGCGGAACCTGATCATGGCCATTGAGGCCCTGGTGCCCGAACTGGCCGAGGACAGCGGGTCCCACGCCGCACAGCACGAGGGAGATGCCACGGAGTTCAGTGGTACTGAAACCGCCGCCCATCATGACCACAATCCTGCGTTGGCCCACGGTGATAATTCGCACAAGGATTCGCACGACGGCGGGCACGTAGGTCTGCACGATCCACACTTCCAGCACGCGTGGGACGCGATGCACCAAGTACGCCTACTGCTTGCGGGCCGGGTCCAGGCCCACGAAGACCCTGAATCGGGGCACAAGCACCCACAGGTGCCCGCTCCGGCCGGTCACCCGATCGACCCTACTGAGCACAACGAGACCACCCGCGTGGAGAGACCCAACCCCCCTTGCCTTCGGTGAGGGCAAAACTGGGAATCTGGGCATCATGGATATTTCGTCCGCACAACCCGCAGCCGGTCGGCAGGTGCCTCCCCTGCCGGCCGGCTTGCGCCCAGGACGTGCGAAGCCCTGCGGCGAACGGCTTGGGGACCACGAGGTCATTTTTCTTTTGCCCATCGGTTGGATTCGGCCGGCGGACACCCGTAGAATCATTCGTGGGAACCGCGGCTTCCATTCCTGTGAGGCGGCTCGTCCCCTGGAGGAGATTTTCCGCGCCAGCGTCTCCCCCAACACCTTCAACCACTGCTACGCGACTCAATCCCCCGGCAGGGCTGTCGGGGCGAAACAGTCTCCGACGCCTTTCCAATCTCCCACCAGTGCACGCAAACATACAGGAGATGTTCAATGTCTCCCTCGTCGGAAGTCTCTAGCGGCCACGCCGTCGAGCTCTTGGAATTATTCACTCGTATGCTCCCAGCGCTGCTCAACTATGCCAAGCATCGCCTGGGCAATGACGCGGACGCGCACGACGCCACGCAGGAAACCAGCCTCGCCGTCGCCCTCCAACAAAAGTTACTTCGCCTGCTGGGTATCGTTATGTTGCTCATTTGTAGCCGGCATCGCCTGGGTACCGACGCGCAGGCGAAGGATGCCACGCAGGAAACCACCCTCGTTGTCGCAGATTCGCCGAAGGTGCTTGTGGATGAACGCAAGGCCAAGAAAAAGATTTGGGGCATTCATAGGCACAAGGTTCTCGACGTGCTCCGTCGGCGCGGTCGTATGGGGCAGATACTTGAACCCGACCTTTACCCGTCGGAGGGCCCGACGCCAGAGAAAGTGGCTATCCAGCGGGAGGAGCTAGAGACTCGTGATCGACGAACCCGGACGCTCCTTGATCGTGGCCTACGACTCGGGCAGCTTTCCAGGCGAGAGCGGCGAGCCTTCATGTTATGCGATTTGCCCCGGCGGTGCGATGGCTGCCCGCGTTGCACTCCGGCCGAGGCGGCCGAGCGGATTGGAATCACGCGGGAGAATGTCAACGTGTGTCGGCATCGTGCGCGACAGAAGCTCCGCCCATTTCTCGAAAAGCACTATCGCGACGTATAGCGTGCTGCAAGGGCACGGAAGGGAAGAGTTTCGTGCCCAGAGTCCTAGTACCAGCGACCCATCGAACGGTTGCCAGGGAACACGCTTATGGACTCATCCCGGCAGGAGCCGACGAAAACGGCAGTCTGAGGGGGCGAGTCCACCAGGATCACGGCTGTTTCTCCCTCGCCGTCGATCCCCTGCCTCGACAACTGCCCACCATCTTGTCATCATACACGCGCGGGCCGTGCAGCGCGCGTGAGGCGGTTAACGCCCCTGCACGGCCCAGTATTCACCCAGGAAGAACCGCGGGAGTTTGCGCGTTATAGGACGCGCTGCAGAACTGTTACATGACCTTACCAAGACTAAACGAGGCGCGAGACCGATGTCGGTAGAGATGACGGGAATCCGGAAAGCCGGGCCTGAGACCACGGGCTGGATTGGTTTCTGGCAAGTGGTGTGCCAAGCCTTGCTCGACGGTGCGGCGACCGAGGCACAACTCGGCTGGATCGAGCGGCGCGTCGCCGATTTGCCCACGCTTCAGATGTGGCTTGAATTCCGGGAAAACTGCCTGAAACACGACCCGCGGGGCGACCCCGAGGATGTCCAGGGAGTCCTTGCGCTGGATGTGAGGGAGACCCCCACTTGGCGACGGGTCGTTGAGTGCGGGTTCCGGCGCACCGCAGCCCGGGTGCACGGCGCAAGGCGCCGTCAGGTGATGCGCGAATTGGCGGCCATCCTGTACAACCCTGACCTGCTCAGCGAACTGGAAACCACGGTGTACTCCGCGGACCAGTTGTCGGAGGCTTGGGCGCAGATCGACGCCGACGCACGGCGGGATTGAGCAACAAAGTGGGCCCACCGCAAGGGCGAATTGCGGTGGGCCCGGGGGCGGGGGCAGGAGGGGTAGTCGGGGCGTTAGCCGTAGAGCAGCAGGTACATCAGGCCAACGAACACCCCACCGAGGGTGAACTTGATCAGGGTCTTCACCCAGTCGGGCAACTCGGCCCACCAGCTATCGTGCCCAGCCCGTTGGGACGGATAGGGGTTATCTCCCATTCGGGCATCCTCTCGCGGCGAAGGAACCGTGCAGACCGGGCCGCTACCTGAGTCTGCACGGGCGTCGAGCCGTCAGCCGGAACCGACCTGCTGCCCACCGGCCCGGCAGCGCTGGTAACCATCTTCACTTGTATATCGCCCGGAGGGATGCAGGATTACGCGGTCGCGCTCCCGCCATCTGGGGTCCGCCGTGCGGACCGAATGGACCGCCGGTCCGCGGGGTTACGGTTCACGCATTCCCCAGGTCATCCGGCGCGGCGCGGTAGAGGGTGCTGATCTGCCTAACGTTGGAAGCTGCGTCTTTGTGGAATCCGATCCGGCTTCGGCTTCAGTTCCTTCTTCGACCATTCTCCGTCTCTGTTTCTCTGTATTACAAAGGCGCAAAACCTTGTTTTCTCAGCAGGGTACTCTCTTCTCCGCGGCCTCAGCGTCTCTGCGTTCCAGTACTCTGTTGATTGCGGCCGAAGGCCGCACTGCGCCTCTGTGGTTGGCGAGCAACACGGGTTCGCCTCTCTGGCGAGGGTGCGCCCTCGCCCCTGGGCATATGGGGGCGTGCTCTCCTGTTCACCGCAACGACTCTACAACCTGGCGCACCAACGCCTCCTCCACGCCGCTGCGGAGGATCGTGTCCCCCAACCCGTTCAGCAGCACCCACCGCACCTTCGCCGCTGACACTTTCTTGTCACTCACAAGGTACGAGGCCAATTCCTCGAACGAGGCCAACCGCTCATCGCGGACCGGCAGGCCGAACGACCGCACCACCGCCTCCACCCGCGCGCACTCGTCTTCTGGCAGCAGCCCCAGCGCCCGCGAAAGCCGCGCCGCCGCCACCATCCCCAGCGCGACGCACTCTCCGTGCCGCAGCTCATAACCGCATGAGGCCTCGATCGCATGCCCGATGGTGTGCCCGAAGTTCAAGCGTTCCCGGATGCCCCCCTGCTCGCGCGGGTCTTGCGCGACGATGCCGGCCTTGATCGCCACGTTCCGCGCCACGAGTTCCTCCACCGTCTGCGGATCGCCGGCCAGGATCGCGTCCCGATGCATCTCGTGCCACAAGACGAACGCTTCGTCGGCGATCATTCCGTGCTTGAGCGATTCCGCCAACCCCGCCACCACGTCGCGCCGCGGCAGGGTGCTCAGGCAGGCCGGGTCGGTCACCACGTCCGTCGGCTGATGGAACGCTCCGATCAGGTTCTTCCCTGCTCGGTGGTTGACCGCCGTCTTTCCTCCGATCGAAGCATCGACCATCGCTTCGAGCGTCGTCGGGCAGATGACGAAATCGACGCCGCGCAGCCAAGTCGCGGCGGCGAACCCGGTCAAGTCACTGACCACGCCCCCCCCAATCGCCGCCAAGAACCCGTCACGCCCGAGACGCATCGCGGCCAACTCATCGTAGAGCATCGCCAGACGATCCCGAGACTTGCTGCTCTCGCCCGCCGGCACGACGGCCAGCCGGCACTCCAAGCCCTCCTCCCGCAGGGACGCCGCCACCGCCTCCGCGTACAGCGGCGCCACCGTCGAATCGCTCACCACCAGCACCTTCCCACCCCGTTGAACGCGGGAGATTGTGCTGCCAGCCGTTTTGAGTGCTCCCTGCCCGATCGTGACGCGGCACGGATTCCCATCAAAGGTGTAGTATAGCGCTCGCATCAGGTGATCGCCTCCGAAGTTTCAGTAATTTCTGAAAATTTCGTAATCATTGCCTGGCACAGCCGTCAGGGAATACCTATTCCGCCCATTTTTCCAGGTTTATCGGCCTACGACCGGCCACCGGACCGAATTCATCGTCAAAATCCCTAACAACAGACGGACAAAGAGGTTGACGTAATCCGCTCTTACGGTAGAATACCACGTTGGCCGAACATTGTCAGAGTAACGGACGTACATGCAATGTGGCCATCGTTCCCCAAGCCTTGTGGGACCGGGGTTGGAACCGGATGGTTCTGTGGTATAACCTTATATTCCACATAAGGTTGCACAGCGCGGGCTCCGGTCGGTGACAACACCGGCGTGGTGTTGTAGGTTGTTCTTATTCTACCGCCTGACGGCACGGGCAAACATGACACGCTCTACACTAACGGCACCCAAGAAGAAAGCGAGTCCGAAAAGAATCGCGCGCAGCCGGCTGCACGGCAATCCCATTCGCAACTTCCGTTCCGCGGTCGGATTCCTCGATTCCGTCGTGAACTACGAGACCCAGACGCGGGTACCGTACACGCCCAACAACTTCAGTATCGCCCGGATGAATCGGCTCCTGGCGGCGCTGGGGAACCCGCATCGCGGCTTCGACTCGGTGCATATCGCCGGCACCAAGGGCAAAGGGAGCACGGCCACCATGACGGCTGAGATGCTGCGCGGCGCGGGTTACCGAGTGGGGCTCTATACGTCGCCGCACGTGTCGAGCATCTGCGAGCGGATTTGCGTGGACGGGCAAATGATCTCCGAGGCGCACTTCGCCCAGATGATGCGCGAGGTGGTGCCGGCGGCGCAGTCGCTTAAGGGGGTTAACCCAACCTATTTCGAGTTGCTCACCGCGGCGGCGTTCCTATACTTCGCCAAGCAGAAGGTGGACATCGCCGTGGTGGAGGCCGGGATGGGGGGACGGCTGGACGCCACCAACGTGCTCAGCCCCAAAGTGTGCGCGATCACGAGCATCAGCTTCGACCACGCCGCTCAGTTGGGCAGCACGCTCGAATTGATCGCGGGCGAGAAGGCCGGCATCATCAAGAAGGGCGTGCCGGTGGTGAGTGCTCCCCAGCACCCGGCGGTCAAGAAGGTGCTCCAGCAGGCGGCGGAGGAGCGGAGCGCCCCGATCCATTTTGTCGGCCAGGACGTTCCCTTCAGCTGCCGGTTTGAGTCGGCGCCGGAGATCGGGCCGCACAACCGGCTCTCCCTGACGACGGCCCAGAGCCGTTTCGAGCACTTGCGCGTTCCGCTGCAGGGCGAACACCAGACGGTCAATTGCGCGCTGGCCCTGGTCTTGCTGGACGTGCTGAAGACGCGCGGCCTAACCATCGACGACCGGAAGGCGGTGAACGGCCTGGCGAACGTGCGCATGGTCGGCCGGATGGAGGTGATCAACGACGATCCGCGCATCCTGGTGGACGGGGCCCACAACGCCGCCAGCATTGAGGCGTTGATGCGGGCCATCGGGCAGAGCGTGCCCTATGATTCGATGGTGGTCATCTTCGGCTGCCACAAGGACAAGGACATCGACGGCATGTTGCGGCTCATCCAGCTCGGGGCCGACAAGATCGTGTTCACCTCGACCGGTTCTCCGCGGGCGGTGGAGGCGGAGGAGCTGGCCGCCCGCTACACGGAGCTTTCGGGCAAGATGGCCCAGGTGGGGCGGACGCTGCGCGAGGCGATGGCCATCGCCGAGTGCGCCATCTCGCGCGAGGACATCATCTGCATCACCGGTTCGTTCTACCTGGTGGGCGAGGCCAAGCGGCTGTTCACCCGCCGATAGTGCGGATCGTTTACCACCGCGCACGCAGAGCCCACAGCGCGGGCTGCGCCCGCAACCCATTGCGGATTTCGGATTACGGATTGGGCCCCAAGCGAGGTCGGCCGAAATCTTCGCGGCCCGCGAAGGTTCTGACGGATAGTAGTACAGCGCGTCCCAAGATAAAGAACCGGGGGGGCATTTCTGGCCGCACGGCTTCCCGCGTCCCGAACGATTCTTCGCGGGGGGATGTGACGACATGCCGCAGACCGCCCCCAGCCATGTGCAGGGGCGAGTCGTTCGCTGGTACGCCCCGCGCCTCGCCTGTAGAATTCACCGCTCGATTGCCTGGTGGGCGAACCCGGGGCATTGACCGGGCACCACTTTGTCGTCGCACAGGATCAGCCTCTCATGGCCCAGGTCATAATCGAGAACCCGGTCCTGAACTCGCCGTTCGGCGAACCGAACCGGCACTTCCGCTTCACGGACGACGGCATCACCGACGAGATTCTCGAAACCCGCCGCATCAGCGGTTATTTCATCCCCATCGCGCAGCCCAAGAAGAAGGGCAAACAGCTTGCCTTCGATACCGAGTGGACGCAGGACCGGTTCAAACCCTGTGACCACGTCAACCGGATTCGGCAGCGAATCGAGTTGTGGCGCGAAGGCGGCTATGTCGGCGTGACACCGACGACCGCCCGCTTGCTGCAATACTGGACCAACCCGGAGCGCGACAAAAAGCTCTTCTTCTG
>JBGPAW010000195.1:0-7112 GCA_041480905.1 Phycisphaerae bacterium | reverse complement strand
TCCCTTCACCGGGTCGATGAAGCGGGCGACCAGGTTGGTTACGGTGGTCTTGCCCGCTCCGCTGGGCCCCACCAGGGCCACGGTCTGTCCGCCTTGCACGCGCAGCGAAAAATCCTGGATCACGGGGTATCCCGGAACGTAGGCGAAACTCACGTCCTCGAAGGCCATGACACGGATCGGCCGCGAGGTCTCCACCGCTCCGGGACGATCCGGTTTGTCGAGCGGCTCGTGGAGCAAATCGAAGGTCCGCTCCATGGCGGCCAACGCCCGCTGCGTGCCGCCGTAGGATTGCACGATCTGCGAGACCGGCTGAAGAAGCTTGAAGGCGTACATCTGGAAGGCCAGGATCGCCCCAATCTGCAGCTCCCCGGCCAGCAACCGCGTGCCGCCGTACCAGACGATCAACAGACTGACCGCCGGAACCAGCAACCCCCACCCGGAGGCGACCACCAATTGCAGCAGATTGGACAGGACCTGCTGGCGGATGACCGTGTGGTGTTGCACGGCGTAATGGCGGGACTCGCGCTTCTCCCGGCGAAACGCCCGCACCACCCGGATCCCGGCGAAGGTCTCCACCACCCGACCATCGATCTCCGAACGGGCCTCACGCATGGCGCGGTAGATCGGGCGCACGCGCCGGATCCACACCACGTTGAGCACCACGATCGGTGGGATGAGAGTCAAAGCCACCAGGGCGGTCTTCCAACTCAGCAACAGCAGGACCGCCACGGTCAACGCCACGCGGAGCCCGGCGACGCCCGGCGTAATGAGGCCCGCCTGCAGCAAACCGCTGACTTCATCCACGTCGCCGGAGACGCGGGACACGATCCCCCCGCCCTTCATCTCCTGAAGTTTGTGCAACGGCAGGCGCAGCAGATGCTCGTACAGCTTCTGGCGCAGCCGGAAGATGACTCGGGCGTTCACCACGGTCATGCGGTAGCCGCGATAGGTCTCGACGGCCGGCTGCAGGAGCATCACCGCCCCCATCGCCAGGGCGAAGGAGACCAGCCAGCGGTGCTTGTCCGTGGAGGACATCGCCTGGTTCAGCAGCACGTCGTCGACGACCATTTTGGTGGCGTAGGGGAGAACCAGCCCCAACACCTCGGCGATCATCGCGAGGACGAACACCAGCACCAGCGCGGCGGTCAGGCGCCCCACCAACTGGCGATACTCGCCGAAGTGCCGCCAGCCGGCCCAAGGAGATCGGGCGACACGGTGGTCCCCTGCCGGTCTGAGTCTGTGCCGGTAAGACTTGAGGAATTCGCGGTAGCGGCGTTTCGAGGAGTCGTGGGCCGGCGCGTGGGCGGCGGGGGGCACGGTGGGCGTTTCCGGCATGGGGGGCGCAGCCCGCCGGTGCCCCGCCGAGGGCAGCAATCCACCGTGACTGCTTTTGCTCATGAGCGTGCCTGATCTACGAACGAAACCGCGCCGGCGCCGCCGCGGGCGGCATCAGTCCCACGCGCGGAGCATTGTAATGCGCTTAGCCTCGCGGAGCGAATCGGGGCGCCGGGCAGGACAATACCCCAGGTCCCAAGGACCTGGGCCACCCGCCGCTCCCTCACGGTCGCGGCTCGGAGGCGGAATCGCACGTGACCATCTCGTGCGAGTCGGCCGTCTTGTAGGTCAACGCAGGGGGCCGTGCGGTGGAAGTGGCGGACAGTTCGTAGGCGATGCCGCCGAACTGGTCGGCGATCGACTCCGGGCAGGTTTCCTGCGGGATCAGGAACTGCTGCCGGCCCAGCAACGCCGACAGCGTATGCACCCCCATCATGATCTCGGCGTTCTTCTCGTACTCGGTGAAGTCGTTGCTTTCCGCGTCGGGGTGGAAGAAGCCGACGGTGTGTCCGACCTCGTGGGCCGCGGTGTTGGCCAGGGCGTTGACCCACTCCTCGTACGCGTGCTCATTGCCCAGCTTCAACAGCGTCCCGATCCACACGATGACCGTGGCGTCCTCGCGCAGGTCGCACTGGTCGAGCTTGGTCTGGCCTACCTGATAGCGATCGCCGGCGATGGCCTCGGCGGTGAAGTAGACGACGGTCGCGTCGGGGTGATTCCCGGCCTCATCCACCACCACCACGAAGCGGGCGGGTCCCAAAACGCTGAGAATCTCCTCGGTCCGGGCGCGGACCGACTCCTCCAAGGACGCCGCGTCCGCTTCCAGCGTTTCCCCGGAAGCAAGGTAAAGTTGAGCAAAATCCGCGCCGCTCAGCCATCGAGAGGCGATTTCCGCGTAGCCGCCGCTCCAGTCCAGCACGACGAGCTTGGTGAGTTCGTCGGGTTGGCCGGCAGGGAGCCTGGTGGCTGCATCGTTGGAAGGCGAAGAGTCGTTGACCGCCGTTCCCGAACCCCATGGGTAGGCACCGCACCCGGCGACCAGCATGGCCACGACCATCACCACCGCAACGGCTAACGGCCTCCGCACAGGCCGCCACGTGAATAAGCTACGCACCTTCTCTCCCCCCTGCTGCCGCCTCCGAAGTGGACGGCGTCCAACCGATCCGAACCGCGACCGTCAGGGAGCGGCGTAGCCTGTCGGTCTGCTGAACCGCTCCCTGACGGTCGCGGCTCGGAAAGGAATACGTCGCGTTGACTGCGACGCACTACACTAGTTTATTCGCAGGAGGGGCTCCGAAGTCAACGGAAAGGTGGACGAATCACCCGTCGAACGGTCGGGTCAATGCCGCGTGCGGGACTTTCCCGGACCTTCGTTCCGCCGCAATCGACTGATTTGATCCTATCGGGCGCTGGCGGTACAAGAGCGTCATAACCGCCATGGGGACGGACTCGGCACAACTGCTGGCTACGAACGGACTGGTCGCGCGGCGTCTGCCCCACTATGAGCTGCGCCCGCAGCAGTTGGAGATGGTCCAAGCCGTCGCGGAAGCATTCGCCGCACCCGCCCATCTGCTGGTCGAGGCCGGCACCGGGGTGGGCAAGAGCTTCGCGTATCTGCTGCCGGCCATCGAGCGGGTCACCCGGCACAAACAGCGTGTGGTCATCAGCACGCACACCATCGCCCTGCAGGAGCAACTTATCCACAAGGACATCCCGTTCCTGCAATCGGCCCTGCCGGACAAATTCTCGGCGGTGCTGGTCAAAGGCCGGTCGAACTACCTCGGCCTGCGGCGCCTGGCCGCGGCGAGCCGGCGCGAGCAGATGCTCTTCGAGAGCGACGAAGAGTTCGCCCAGCTTCGGGCCATCGAGGAATGGGCCTACCAAACCACGGACGGATCGTTGTCCGACCTCCCGCGGACTCCTTCGCCGGCGGTGTGGGAGCGGGTGCGCAGCGATGAGAACAACTGTCTGGGGCGGCGTTGCGAACACTTCGGCAAGTGTTTCTACCAGCAGGCCCGCCGGCAGGCGGCCACGGCCGGATTGCTCGTGGTCAACCACGCTTTGTTCTTCACCGATCTGGCCCTGCGACAAGGCGGTGCCGCACTGCTTCCGAAGTATGATTGCGTCGTGCTCGACGAGGGCCACATGGCCGAGCCGGTGGCGGGCGACCACTTCGGCATCGAGCTGGCGGACACGCAACTAATTTATCTTCTTAATGGATTGCACAACCCCAGGACCAACCGGGGCACGGTTCTGGCCCTGCGCAAGCCGGCGGCGAGCCGGGCGGTCGACGCGGTGCGGCCGATCGTCGCCCGCTTCTTCGACGAACTGGTCGCGTGGCAGAAGGCCGGCGGCCGGCCCAATGGACGCTTCACTCAGCCGCCGCCGGTGAACAACACCGTCAGCCCGGCGCTCCGCAAACTGCGCGACCAGATTCGAGCACAACCCGGCAAGCTTAAGGACGAGGACGTCAAGCTCGAATTAAAGGCGCAGTTGGAACGACTCACCGCTTATGCGGACGCCCTCGCCGAACTGCTGGAGCAAAAGCACGAGGGTTGGGTGTACTGGCTCGAGGTGGGCGGAAAGCGCCAGCGGCGCGTCACCCTGCAGGGCCGCCCGATCGACGTAAGTTCAACCTTGCGCGAAGCCCTCTTCCAGAAGGTGCCCGGCGTGGTCCTGACCAGTGCGACGCTGAGCACGGGACGAGGCGACGGCTTCGCCTACATCAAGGAGCGCCTGGGGCTGACCGAGTGCCGCGCCTTGTCATTGGGCTCACCGTTCAATTACGGGGAGCAGGTCGAACTGCACCTGGTGCCGGACATGCCCGACCCGAGTCACCCCACGGAGTTCATCCCCGCCGCGTGCGCCGCCATCCGCAAGTACCTCACCAAGAGCGACGGGCGGGCCTTCGTCCTGTTCACCGGCTACGACATGATGTACCGCTGCGCCGACGAGTTGGAGGGCTTCTTCGCGGAGAAGCGGATCACGGTGATGGTGCAGGGTCGTGGGCTGCCGCGTTCGCGTATGCTGGAAATCTTCCGAGAAGACATCCGCTCGGTGATCTTCGGGACGGACAGCTTCTGGGCCGGCGTCGATGTCCCGGGCGAGGCGCTGTCCAACGTCATCATCGTCAAGCTGCCCTTCGAGGTGCCGGACAAGCCGCCGGTCGAGGCCCGCGTCGAGCAGATGCGTGCCGCGGGCCAGAACCCCTTCACCGAGTACCAACTGCCGGTGGCGATCTTGAAACTCAAGCAAGGCTTCGGACGGCTGATCCGCGCCAGGACCGACCGCGGCATGGTGGTCATCCTTGATCCCCGCGTCCGTACCAAGCCCTACGGGGCGGCCTTCCTCGCCGCCCTGCCCCGTTGCCGTGTCGTCGATCACGAACTGCTGGGAGCGCGCGAACCGTGAAGCGCGGCACTGACTACTGGAGAAGGCTCGATAAGTAACAGTTTATGGAGACCCATTCCCGCACCACAAGGATGTACCGGCTGGGGAATTGGGCAAAAAGCGCGAGGGACAAGCGGCCAGTTGCCCATGGAGCGCCAACGGTTCACCGCCGGCCCTTCTTGCGCTGTTTGCGCTTGTCCTTCCTGGAGACCGGGCGCTGACTGGAGGCGGTGGAACCCTTGAAGCGCGGCATCATCCCGCCGCCGGCGGCCATCTGCGAGAGCTGGGTGCCGAAGCGCATGCGCTGCAGCATGGACATGCCGGCCATGGCCTTCATGGCGTCGCGCATCTGGCTGAACGATTTGACCAGCCCGCTGACGTCCTGCGGTTCGCAGCCGCTGCCGCGGGCGATGCGCCGCCGCCGCGAGGCCTCGAGGAGGCCGGGGTTGGCCCGCTCCTTGGAGGTCATGGAGAGGATGATGGCCTCGAACCGATTCAACTCCCCGTCGTCGATGTCCAGCTCCCCAACCTCTCCGCCCAGACCGGGGATCTTCTTGAGCAGCTCCTTCATCGACCCCATCTTCTTCATCTTGCGCAGGTGGCCGAGGAAATCCTCCAGGGTCATGCGCCCTTTGGCCATCTTGGCTTCGAGCTTGGCGGCCTCCTCGCGGTCGAACTGCTTCTGGGCCTGCTCGACCAGGGTGAGCATGTCGCCCATGCCCAGGATGCGCCCGGCGATGCGGTCGGGATGGAACGGTTCGAGGGCGTCGAGCTTCTCGCCGACGCCCATGAACTTGATGGGCTTGCCTGTGATTTTTTTGACGGACAGGGCCGCCCCGCCGCGCGTGTCGCTGTCGAACTTGGTGAGGATGCAACCGTCCAGTTCGAGGCGTTCGTTGAACGCCTTGGCGGTGGCCACGGCGTCCTGACCGGTCATGGCGTCGAGCACCAGATAAATCTGGTGCGGCGTGGTGACCTGGGCGACTTGGGCCACCTCCGCCATCATCTCCTCGTCGATGGCCAGGCGCCCGGCCGTGTCGAGGATCACCACGTCCCGGTCGGTCCGGCGGGCCTCGCTGATCCCGTTGCGGCAGAGCTGGAGGACGTTGAGGTGTCCCCGCTCGGCGTACACCGGCACGCCGACCTGTTGGCCGATGACCTCGAGCTGGTCGATGGCCGCCGGCCGCTTCAGGTCGGCCGCTACCAGCAGCGGGCGTTTGGCCTTCTCCAGGATCATCCTGGCCAACTTGCCGCAGGTGGTGGTCTTGCCGGAGCCCTGTAGCCCGGTGAGCATGAGGATGGTGGGACCGGGTGTGGCGAAGGGAATGCGCGGGTCGACCGGGCCCATCAACCGGACCAACTCATCGTAAATAATCTTAACCATTAGTTGGTCGGGCTTGAGGGTCTTGATGACCTCGGCCCCGAGGGCCTTCTGCTGGACTTCGTCGCAGAACTCCTTGGCCACCTGCACGTGCACGTCGGCTTCGAGGAGGGCGGTCCGCACCTGGCGCAGGACTTCGGCGACGTTGTCCTCGGTGATGCGTCCGACGCCGCGCAGGCCGCGGAAGACGCTGTTGAACCGTTCGCTAAGCGTGTCGAACATCGCAGAGCGTCCTGTGAATCACTGTGTACCGGGCCGCTTCTTCCGGCCGATGGTGCCACTTTACCGCGTGGGGCTTCGCAGGGTCAACCGACTGGGCGTGGCTGAGGTCCGCGTCACCGCCGGTGCCTATATCGCTTACCTGGAGGCTTGCGGATAGGTTTGGGCGGAACAGGTGGGGCGGGAGTTTCCAACAACCCGAGGCTGGCCAGCCGAGCCGCCAGCCGGTAAACGTCGCTCTGGTCCCCTGCTTTCCGAACGCCGGCAGCTACCATGAGGATCGTGACGTGAATCAGAACCTCGCCACGGGTAAGCGGTTTCTCTTGGACGGCATAGATGGCCCGGTAACGGCTGTAGCGAATGCGGTAATAGCCTTGCAGAGGGCCGGTCAGGGGTTTGCCCGCCGCTCGGGGATCGTCGCAATTGCGCAACTCCCGAGTTTTCTCCAACAAACCCTTGCGAGCGGGACGGGGCAGGTCGGCCAGAGCTTTCTTGGCCGTCGCGGTAACTTGGACGGTTACCCGCAGGATGCTCAAAGAAGCTCCTCCATGACTTCATCGAGGTCGTGCAGCCGGCCCGCTTCGATATCGTCGAGACTTGCCTGAAGCATAGTCATCGCCTCAGGATCTGCGAGAATCTCCAAGGTCTCCAAAACGGCCTCGAGGTAGTCGATATCCACCACCGCGAATGCTTCTTTCCCGCGCCGTAGGATACGTAGTATCTGGACCCCCTGGTCTTTTAGGGTACGGTCCAGATGGTTGAACTGGTCACGAGCCCGCGAGATTTC
>JBGPAW010000194.1:0-7113 GCA_041480905.1 Phycisphaerae bacterium | reverse complement strand
TGATCAGGTCGTTGACCGGGTTGATCGTGACGGTTTGGTAGTGCGTGGCGTCATTGTCGCAATCGTCGGTCGCCGTCCAGGTGATCGTCGTCGTGCCGCTTGGGAATGGGTCTGCCAGCGTCAGACCCGGGTTGTCGCTGCGTTCGTAGGTGACCGTCGGCGTCGGATCGTAAGTATCCTGGGCCGTCGCGGAGCTGATTGAGACCAGCGCCGTGCAGTAACCCGCATCGGCATTCTGGGTGACGTTGGGCGGAGTATACGTGAAACTCGGAGCTCCCGTATCCAAGGTTCCGGCGCAGACGCCCGCCGCGCACTCGTCCTCGTAGGTGCAGGCCACGCCATCGTCGCAACCGGTGCCGTCCGGCTGGTAATTGGCGGTGCAGCTTCCCGACCCGTTGCACGTGTCCTGCGCGTCGCAGGCCCCGCTCGGGGCCCCGCCGCACGCCGTGCCCGACGCTTCGTAACCGTCGGCCGGGCAGGTCGGCCCGTTGCCCGGGCAGTACTCCGCCACGTCGCATTCACCCGCGTCGGCTCGACACTGCGTACCGCTCGACAGGAACGTATCCGTCGGGCAGGTGGCCGACGATCCGGTGCAGGTCTCGGCCACATCGCAGTCCCCCGCCACGCCCCGACACTCCGTACCGCTCGACTGGTAATTGGCGGTGCAGCTTCCCGACCCGTTACACGTGTCCTGCGCGTCGCACGCCCCGCTCGGTGTGCCGCCGCACGCCGTGCCCGACGGTTCGTAACTGTTGGCCGGGCAGGTCGGACCGTTACCGGGGCAGTACTCCGGCACGTCGCATTCACCCGCGTCGGCTCGACACTGCGTACCGCTCGACAGGAACGTATCCGTCGGGCAGGTGGACGACGAGCCAGTGCAGGTCTCGGCCACGTCGCAGTCTCCCGCCACGCTCCGACACTCCGTACCGCTCGGCTGATAATTGGCGGTGCAGCTTCCCGACCCGTTGCACGTGTCCTGCGCGTCGCAGGCTCCGCTCGGTGTGCCGCCGCAGGCCGTGCCCGACGGTTCGTAAGTGTTGGCCGGGCAGGTCGGCCCGTTGCCCGGGCAATAGTCCGGCACGTCGCATTCACCCGCGTCGGCTCGACACAGCGTGCCGCTGGATTGGTACCCATCGGCCGGACAGGTCGGACCGTTACCGGGGCAGTACTCGACGGCGTCGCAGTCGCCGGCTGAGGACCGGCAGACGGTGCTGCTCGACTTGTAGTTGTTCACACAGGTGCCAGCGCCGTCGCAGGTGTCGGGAGCGTTGCAATCCACGTTGTTCTGGTCGCCGCAGGCCGTCCCGGACGCTTTCGGGGGATAGGAGCAGTAACCGCCGTTGTACTGGTCATCGACGCACGTGTTGTTGGTGCATTCCAGGCCGTCGTCGCAGACGCTCTGGGTGACGGTCAGGTTGAAGGTGCCCTCGGCATCGCTGAAGCCGTGAACCAGGATCAGATACTCCTGCGCCGATTGGGTGCACCAACTGTAGCGGGACGTGTTGATGGCGCAGCCGCCGTAATCGTCGTTTCCGCCGATGCAGGTGAGCGTGCCGCACCCGTTGCTGTACACGCGGATTTTGGTGTCGAAGCTCGCGTCGTTGCAGGTGCTGGCGGTGAAGAGGTTGCCGTTTCCAGTGATCTTGTACCACACCCCACCCTTGGTGCCGTCCGAGGTCCCGCAGTCTCCGAGCGTCTCGGTCCCGCCGCAGCGAGTGTCCCCGGCCACGGGGCTGCCCAGACTGACCGTGGTGGCGGCGGTGCACAGATCGTTGCCCGGCGTCGGCGTAACGGTCACGGTGACACCGTTGGAGCACCCGGGGCTGGAGCATCCGCTGGTGGTGTTGCGCGCTCGGGCGTAGTAGGTGGTCGTGGCGGACGGGCTGACGCTGAGCGGGTTGCCCGTGCCCACCAGGGTCCCGCCGCAACTGCCCGTGTACCAATCCACCGCGCCGGCCCCCGGGGCGCTGCAACTCAGGGACGTAGCCGTTCCCTGGCAAACGGTTGCCGGATTGGCTGCCGCCCCCGTTGGCGTTGCGGGCGTCGTTTCACCGGCGAGAACCTGCATCTCGAACGAGCCGGTCGTGCCGCCCGAATAATAGCTGCCGACGGATATGTAGTAGACCTGCCCGGAGACCGAGCACCATTTCACGGTTGAGCTGTTGCTGACGATGGTACAATAGCTGTTGTCGTCGTCGTTGCAGCCCGCCTGGTTGCCCCCGCAGGCATCGTACACGGTGATCTCCGTGTCGAAGGTCGTGTTCAGGCTGCACGTGGTGGCGATCATCTGGTTGCCCGTACCCGTGACCTTCCACCACAGGTTCTTGTACGGCCCGTCGCAGGTGCTGCCGGTATAGTCGTCGGTGGCCAGCGCGTTCTTGCCCGAGACGGTTGCCGGGAGGGATGCAATGTTGATCGCGCTGACGCACGAGTTATGGGCCGGGGCCGAGGTCTGTGGGTAAATCCACTGGCAGCCGGCGATGTCGGTCGCGTCCAGGTCGCGCTTCTTGGACTCTCCCGCGGCGACGTCGAGGTAGCCGTACATCGTCTTTTCGGTGTCCGGCCCGCCGTAGAGGTCCAGCAGCCCGCAGTAACCGTGCCCGGCTTCATGGGCGATTAGGTTCTGGATGTCAACCTGATTGGCGACCACGCCGTTGACCGTATAAGTGAAGTCCTGACCGTTGCACTCGATGTCACTTTCGATGATGACGCCGCCGTTCAGCCACACTTGCGACAGCGCGATGACGCCCGCGCCGCCGGCCCAGCCGGCCTCGGTCCAGGAAATGACGTTGAAGCCGTCCTGATTGCGGGCTGTACGAACGGTGGTCCCCGCGTAGCTATGGTCGAGGTAGGAATTGAGCACGTTTTCCCAGACCTGCACACCCGCCCGCGCGGCGGGGAACTCCGCGTCTCCCGCAATATTGTCGGAGCCGTTCTGGTTGATGAGGTACTGAATGGGCATGACCGACTGGTCCTGCCAGCGGTACCAGAAGCACCAGTCCACCGTGAAGGCGAAGAGATTGGACCATGTGCCATTCTTATAGACGGCGCAGTCTCTAGAACTACATCCCGAAGGAACGTAGCATTGGATTTGTGTGTTCGTCCAGGACACAATATAGCCGTCGTTCCAGTTGTAGTTCGCGCCATTAGACCAGAACAACATATGGTCGTTGGCACCCTTGGTGCCGAAGTTGGTCCCCGTAATCGTGACCAGACTACCGGCCGGTCCGGCGGTGCCCACCCCCGCCGGGGCGTGGTTGGGCGCAACCCCGGTGATGGCCGGCGGGCAGGCCGCGGTCGTATTTGAGCCTGTATTCGAACTGTTGTAACGCACGTCCCCCTGCTGGTTCCGCGCTTTCGCGTAGAAGGTATAGGTGGTTCCGCAACTCAAGCCGGTGACGGTCCGCGTCCCCCAGGTGGATCGGGTCTGGAAGATCTCGGTTCCGCCCAGCGTGCCATCCGCTTGGACGTACTGCCCGGTGGTCGTGCAGAATATTGAATAAGTCGTGGAGGCCGGATTGGCGACCGGACTCTCCGCGTTCAACGTCACGTCCAGGGACGTCGCGGTGGGATTGGTAACGTTGGGCGCAGCCGCGTCATCGCAGGCCGTGTAGATCGGTTGGGGCGTCGCATAGGTCCAGCCGCTGTAGAGCCGCGGCGAGCAAGCATAGGCCCGAACCCGGAAGTAGTACGGGGCATTGGGACTATCGGCCGTATTCACATCGTATGCACTATAAACGTCCTCGGCCAGGTTGTACCACGTGGAGCCGTCGGGGGACCAATCAAAGTCATATCCCTCCGCCCCACTGACCGTAGTACATGACAGGTTCAAATGGTGCTCCAAGCCATTCGGGGGAGTGCCGATGGATGTCGAGCTCGAGGCCGGCGCCCCCGGAGCCGTGCAGGACGGTGAGGACTTGTAGGCCAGTGTGTACGTTCCTCCATAACTTCCCGTGCAGCACGAGTTGACCTCCAGGTAGTACGTGGCGGTTGTCGTACACACAAAGTCCATTTGCGACAGCAGGCCGCAGGAATCATCGTTGGTGAGTAGTGTACCGCATGCGGAATCCCGCAGGATCAGATACGTATCATAGCTCGCCGTTCCGCCCCCTTCGCAGAACGTAAAGCGGTACGTATTCCCGGCGGTCAGACTGAACTGGTACTGTTGACACCCGCCGATCGGAACCAGACTGGAATGCGTTTGGTATGACGTCGTGGGCGTGAACGGTCCGTAGTTGTAGCTTGGGCAGGCGGTGCAGTTACCCGGCACGTAGGCGTACGCGAGCGTATAGCTCATGGCCGCGTTGTCCCCTAACTCGCCCACGCGAAGGTAGTAGGTGCCGGTGCTCGTCGGGACATAGTCAAGGCGCGAGGGCAGACCGCAAGCGTCGTCGTTGTATGCCACCTGGGTGCAACTACTGTTGTACAGGGTGAGCGTAGAGTCCGCGTTTGCGGTCCCGCCCCCCTCGCAGAACGTGAAGCGGTACTGGCGATAGGCCGTGTCCAGGTTAAAGGCGTACCACCGACAGCCCCCGGCCTGGAACGAAGCCGCGTGCGTCACGTAGCTGCTGCCCGGGGTGAACGAGCCGTAGTCATAGGTCGGGCAAGTGTAGCAGTGCTCCGCCGCCTGCACCGTGATGGTCCTTTCGTAGTAGTTGTTGGTCTCGATAGACTCCGTCACCACGCCGGTGTAATCCACCCACACCTTGAAGGTATGTGATCCGGCCGCCAGAGGTCCGACCCCCTGATCGGTGGTCAAGTAAGTGTAGTAAGTCGGGGCCGTGCTGATACCGGTCCAGTCCAAGGTGCCGCCGCCCGTGCCAGTGACTTCCACGTGAACCGTGTACCCCGTCGCAGTCGTGCCTCCCTGATTCAGCGAGGCCCAGTTGTAGTACAGCGTTTGGTTGCTGTACCACGGCCCGGTGTAGCTGTGCGTGGCTGTGCCCGCCAATTGGGTAATCCCAATCGGAATCTTGTCGTTCCATACTCCCGGCTGATACGGCGTCAGGTCGGCGAGTGTCGGGGCCGTATACGTAACAGCGACATAGGGATTGTACGTGGGGTTATAGTACCCGTAGGCGTACGCGTAGTAGCCGGCACTCGACTCGTACTCGTCGAACGCCGTCCCGAAGTAGTCGCTGCTCAGCCGCGATTGCAGATCCGTATTGGCCGTCGATGAAAGGGTGTGCGACCTCCATCCGGTACTGCCGCAGCTGCTGTTCGTATAGTAGGTCGTGCCGGTCGTCTCGTAGGTCCACAAAGTGCTGCAAGCGGTGGTAAACGTCGACGTCGCGCGCACGTAGTAGTACGGGCAGTTGAGTTGCCACACGTAGAAATTGAGGACAACGCTGCTCACAGTCGAGCCGTCGGTGATCGACGCCGTATTGAAATACATCCAGCCTTTTTGGACGTTGTTGCTGGTCCAGCGAACGTTATCTCCACAATAGGTGTTGCCGCAATAACAGGTGGTTGAGTTGATGGAGTATCCGGTCCACCCCGCGATTGCACTAGGGTTGCAGTTCACGGTCGGATCCACAATCACCGGGTAAATCCGCTCGGGCGCGGCGAGCCACTCCAGCGGAACATGGGTCTCGATGTACACGCCGCCGTCCGCCGGTTCAAGGCGGTACGAACCGGTCACTGACTCGACCTTATATTCTGTATATGACCCCTTCTCGGCATTCTCGTGCGGGATTTCACGCGTCGCCTCTTCGCGGATGAACGGAGCGATAAACTCGGCGACGGTGTTGCCCGTGGCATCGAGTACCACTAACCCGGCGCTCGCCTCCGGGCCGCAGGACTCGCAGGGTTGTTCTCCCTTTGGCACAACCTGCCACCCCGCGGGCAACCCCACAAACTCACGGAAAGCGAGCGTGGCCGCACGCGCGCCAGCCCCCGAAAGGTCAGGTCTTTCTGTGAGCACGATGTCATGCTCGACGCCGATTCGGCCTACGATGACGCGGTCGTTCGCGGCGGGGAACGTGGCGGGAAACGTCATTGTGTTGCCCGCAACCGCCCCCACGGTGGCCGCGCGCGGCACCGAGCGCAGGACAGCGCCGTCCTGGGCGAGCCAGCGCATTCCCCCAGCGGTCCCCAAGTGCACGTCCCCCTCCGGGAAGCGGATCACATAACCGGTATCCAAAGATGTCCCGAAGAGGAGTTGGTAACGGTTCTCGCGAATCGCGTACGGATAGTCCGCGCGGTCCGCCAGCGTGTTGGGGCGCACGTCCGTGCGGATTTCCTTCCACTCCCCGCCTGCGTCCTGATAGTGAATTGGCGTGTGCGAGATGATGGCCGTCGTCGTCCCGTCAGAATTCACAAAGTGTTTCGCATACGCGTCCCGTCGCTCGACTGCTTCGTCCTCCGGCTTCCGATCCGCGAACAGACCTCCAGTCATCCAGTTCGTCGGACAACGCCCCGCATCGCCTGTTGGCAGAGCCGCAACCGCATCCTCGTAGCCCGGCGGTTCGTCGATCGGAGGTCTCGACTCGACCCCGCCCCCCGCGAGCCGAGCCTCGGTCGTTTCAGCCAAGACCTCCGCCTCCGGCGTTTCCGCCTCCGGGGCGTACTTGCGGGCCAGCTCTTCCGGCGTCAGCGTCGCCTCCACGCTAAGATCCAACCCTGGTCCGGGGACCTCCTCCACCTGAATCTCGCCAGCGGCCAGTGCCTCTTTGCGGGCCAGCTCTTCCGGGGTCAGGACGGTCTGACCCCTCGAAGCGGCGATGGCCTCCGCCGTCTTATCCGCAGGTACTGGCCTGACCGTTGGCGTCGGTCGGCTACTCTCGGTCCCTCGTGCCGTCGTATCCTCTCCTCCCGGCACCGCCGCGGCCTCCAGCGTGCGGGGCGTGAACCCGCGCGCCACCATCAGGCGCCTGACCTCCGCGGTGAGATCCTGGCCTGGCTCGATTCGGGTCACCGTCCCTTCGGCGACACCCTCGCCCTCATCGACACGCCGACCGTTGGCATCCAATTCGAACCCCGGCGCAGGCGTGAGTGTGAATTTGGCGTGGTTCCGCCCCAACACGATCAGCCGCCCGTCGGGCACCTGCTCGGTGAAGACCAGCACACGCTCTCTGACATTGAAAAGCGGCGCGTGCTCCACCAGCATGGTCG
>JBGPAW010000193.1:0-7167 GCA_041480905.1 Phycisphaerae bacterium | reverse complement strand
ACGGGGACGCCCACGTCACCTACGACGCCGACCTGCTGCGCGCGACGGGCGAGTTGGTCTACACCATTGAGGAGGGCGTGCACATTCGCGTTCGCAAGATTCTTTACGAGGGCAACCAGGCCTTCCCCGCCGAAGAGCTCAACAAGCAGATCACCACCAAAACCTACTTGTGGATCTTCCGCGACGGCAAGTTCGACGCCGAGACGGTCGAGAGCGACGCGGTGGCGGTCCAGTCCTACTATCGGGACCAGGGCTATCTCGACGCCCGGGCCAGCTACCGGCTGGAGTTCAGCGCGGACGGCAAGGACCTGACCATCATCTTCACCGTGGCGGAAGGGACGCGATACTCCATCGAGTCGATCGCCTTCCAGGACAACACCGTGTTCAACGACGCCCAGTTGCGGGAGAAGATGCGGCTGGCGGTCGGCGCGGTGATGCGGCGGCCCCTGCTAGAGAAGGACGTCAAGGACATCCAGACGCTCTACGGCGAGGGGGGCTACATCTACGCCGAGGTGCAGGCTCAGCGGGTGTTCTCGGAAACGCCGGGCCTGGTGGACCTGACCCTCCAGATCACCGAAGGCGAACCGATCCACGTCGGGCGGATCGTCGTCCGCGGCAACGAGCGGACCAAAGACAAGGTCGTCCGGCGGGAGTTCGGGCTGTATCCCGAAGACGTCTTCAATCTGACCGAGGCCCGCGAGACCGAAAAACGGCTGTTGCAGACGCAGATTTTCAGCAAGGCCACCGTCTCCCCGGTCGGGACCGCGCCCGGGGTGCGCGACGCGCTGATCAACGTGGAGGAGTCGCCTCGGGCCGGTGACCTGATCTTCGGCGTGGGCGTCACCAGCAACAGCGGGCTGGTGGGATCGTTCGTCATCGACCTCAAGAACTTCGACCTCTTCGATTGGCCCAGAAGCTTCGCGGAATTCATCAAGATGAAGGCCTTTCACGGGGCCGGGCAGCGCCTGCGGCTCGAAGCCCAGCCGGGCACGGAACTCACCCGTTTCCGCATCGACTTCACCGAGCCGTACTTCCTGGAGCGGCCGATCACCTTCGGCCTGGGCCTGTACTATTTCACGCGCGAGCGCGACGCCTACGACGAGGAACGTGTCGGGGCCAACGTTAGTTTCGGCAAACGCCTCAAAAAGGGCTGGCTCAAGGACTGGTTCGCGGAAATCGCCCTCCGCGTGGAGGGGGTGAACATCGACCCCAAGGACATCTTCACCGCCCACGAGATTCGCCAGGACAAGGGCGGCAGCTTCCTGACCAGCGTCAAGGGGACGCTGGTCCGCGACCGCACCGACAGCCGCTTCGTCCCCACGCGCGGCGATCGGTTGCGCTTGAGTTGGGAGCAGGTCGGCCTGCTGGGCGGGGACTACGCCTTTGCCAAGGTGACCGGCGACTACTCCTGGCACAAAACCATGTACACCGACGTGCAGGACCGCAAGTCGGTGCTCACCCTCCACGCCGACGTGGGGGCGATCCTCGGCGACGCTCCGGTGTTTGAACGCTTCTACGCCGGCGGGATCGGCTCCATGCGCGGTTTTCGGTTCCGGGGCGTGAGTCCGCGCGCCGGTCTGCGGAACGACGCCGTCGGCGGCGACACGCTGGTCCTCTTCGGGCCCGAATACTCCTTCCCGCTCTATGGCGACAACCTGCGTGGCGTCGTGTTCTCCGATATGGGTACGGTGGGTGAGAACTACGGGGTCGGCGGCTGGCGGATGACCGTGGGCGTAGGCGTGCGTCTGGTGCTGGAGTTTCTCGGTCCGGTGCCGTTGGAGTTTAATCTGGCCGTCCCGGTCGCGTCGCAAAGCGAGGACGAAGACGAAGTGTTTAGCTTCTTCATCGGGGCGGTGTTCTAGTTCTGAGTCTCGGTTTCCTGGTGTGGTGCGTCAAACAGAGCGTAACTTACCCGCCCGCCGGCAGGCAGGTCCGAACCGCGACCGTCAGGGAGCGGCGTGACTTGTCGGCATGCTGAACCGCTCCCTGACGGTCGCGGCTCGGAAAGGAATACGTCGCGTCGATTGTGACGCACTGCACTACTTCCGAAGTTCGGAGTTGCGGAATGAGCCCGTGGCTTGGAACTCGGAACTAAGCATTGGAAAGGATCGACCATGTATCCCAAGCGATTTGTGGGTGTGCTGAGTTTGGTGTTGGCCATATCCGGGCGGACGCTGGCGGAGGAGAAAAAGGTGAACGTCGCGGTGGTGGACCTGGCGTCCATCTTCGAAAAATACGCCATGACCAAGGATTTAGAGGCGGCCTTCGACGCGCGCCGCCGCGCCGCCGCCGAGGAGGCCGCCAACAAAAAGACCGCCATCGACAAGAAGCGCGAGGCCCTGCTCGCCCGCAAGCCGGAATCGAAAGAGTTCGCCGAACTGGAGCAGGAAGTCACTCACCTGGAGGTCGAGTATGAGGTGTGGGCCTCGGTGCAGGAAAAGTCGCTCAAGGCGGACCACAAGCGCTGGCTCATGCGCATCTACAACAACGTCCGCGAGGCTGTGGCCGAGGTGGCCGCTCCGGCCCACGTCGATCTCGTGCTGACCTACGACAAACTGACCGAGGAAGCCCCGGACTCCATCGCCCTGCGCCAACAGATCCTGCTGCAAAAGATCATTTACTTCGACGACCGCATCGATTTGACCCAGGCCGTGCTCACCCGGCTCAACGAGAAGTACGAGAAGGCCGGCGGCGCCGCCGGCCTGAAACTGACTATGGCATCGCCGCTCGACGAATTACGAGACGCCGCGGGCGAGCAACTCTTCTCGGCAGCACCGGGCCAAGATGACCGAGCCCAGTCGGATGACCCACCGCTGGACCGAGACGGCAGTCAGAGCAACCGCGGCTTGGCGGTTTCGTGGAGGTAGCGCAAGACGCCGCCGACGAAGGTCGCGGCGACTTGGCCGGTCATCCTCCAACCGCGATACGGCGTATTGCGGGACTTGGAAACGAATCGCTCCGGATCGACCGTCCAGCGGGCCTGCGGGTCGATGAGGGTGAGGTCCGCCGGTTGTCCCGGCGCGAGCGTCGGCGCCGGCAACCCCAGGACGCGGGCCGGCCCGGTGCTCATGCGGTCGATCAGGGTCATCCAGTCGGCCCGCCCGGATTCGATAAGCACCCCATGGATCACAGATAGTGCGGTCTCCAGGCCGACGACGCCGAAAGGCGCCGCGGCAAACCCGACGCTCTTCTCCGCGGGCGTGTGCGGGGCGTGGTCGGTCACGATGCAATCCATGGTGCTGTCCAGCAGGCCCGCGAGACAAGCCTGAACGTCCTCCCGGGAGCGTAGCGGCGGATTCATTTTGAAGTTGGGGTCGGCCGCGGACTCCAGAACGTCCTGCTCGCACAGCGTCAGATGGTGGGGGCAGACTTCAGCCGTGACCGGCAAGCGGTCGACCTTGGCCCGACGCACGAGGTCCACCGCCGCCGCGGTCGAGACGTGCGCGGCGTGATAGCGCGCCCCGGTCCGCCGAACCAGGGCCAGATCGCGCTCCAGCATGGCCGCCTCGGCTCGCGGGTCCTGCCCGCGCAGTCCGAGTTTCTGAGCCGTGGGACCGGCCTGCATCACGCCACCGCCGGAAAGACGCTGGTCCTCGCAGTGTTGGATCAGCACGGAACCGACCCGCCGGACTTGCTCCAGGGCGGCTTCCATCAGCCGGTCGTCGGCTATCCCGTCCCCATCGTCACTGAACGCCACGGCACCGGCTTCATGCAGGGCAGCGAAATCGACCAGTTCGCCTCCTAGCCGACCCAGGGTGACGGCTGCGACCGGCAGGACCCGACATGCGCCGCCCGTCCGAGCACGCTCGCGGACCCACGCGATCCGCTCCGGCGTATCCAGGGCCGGCGTCGTGTTGGGCATACAGGCGACGGTGGTGAAACCGCCGGCGACGGCCGCGGCCGTGCCGGTCGCGATGGTTTCCTTGTGGGCGCCGCCGGGCTCACGCAGGTGGACGTGAAGGTCCCAAAGACCCGGCGCGACGATAAGCCCGTGGGCGTCGAATACCGGGGCTTCCCGTCCGGCGGATTCCGCGATCGCTCCATCGCGCACGGCCAAGTCGCCAAGCTGGTCGATCTCCCAAGCTGGGTCGATGAGCCGTCCGTCCCGAATGAGCCACGTGTTCGCGGAGACCCCGGCGGTCATACCCCCAAGCCTAATCGCCGCAGTCGGCCGGGGCAACGGTCGTGTATCGTGGGCTTATCGGGTAGCATAACGGCGGTTGACGGTGGTGGGTAGACTGGCGAAGGCGAGGAAGCAGGTCATGCGCATCCGGGAAGTGATCGAGCGATTCGGCGGGGTCTGCGAGGGCGACGACGCGGTCGAGATCAACGCGGTCACCGGCGTCGATCTGGCCGGTCCCGGTGACACGACCTTTGCACTGGATGAGAGAAGTCTGGCGGCGGCCGAAGCCCGTGGAGCTTCCTGCGTGATCGTACCCCAAAGTCTGCGAAAGTCGCCGACCACGCTGTTGCGTTGTACCGCACCGCAGCGCTACGTGGCCGAGTTGCTGCGCTTTCTGCACCCCGAGCCGACGCCCGTCCCGGGCGTCCATCCTTCGGCGATCGTCGGCGAAGGTACGTCCATCGCGGCGGGAGCGTCGCTCGGCCCCCACGTCACGGTCGGCACCCGCTGCCGGATCGGCACGGGCGCCGTGCTGATGGCCGGGGTCGTGGTGGGGGACGAGTGCGAAATCGGGGCCGGCACGGTGATCCACCCCAATGTCTCCCTCTACGCGAAAACACACCTCGGGGCCCGCGTCATCATTCACGCCGGCGCCGTGATCGGAGCCGACGGCTTCGGCTACTTCCCGGACAACGACAAACTGCACAAATGGCCGCACGTGGGCAATGTGGTCCTCGAGGACGAGGTCGAGATCGGGGCCAACGTCTGCATCGACCGGGCCCGATTCGGCACCACCCTCATCGAGCGCGGGGCCAAGATCGACAACCTGGTCCAGATCGCCCACAACTGCCGGGTGGGGCCCGGCGCCATCCTCGCCGGCCAGGTCGGCCTCTCCGGCAGCGTGACCGTTGAGGCCGGCGCGGTCTGTGCCGGGCAGGTGGGCATCGCCGATCACAACACCATCGGGCGCGGGGCCCGCGTCGGGGCCCAGTCTGGCGTCATAAACGACATCCCTCCCGGCGCTGAGGTCTTGGGCTACCCGGCCAAGCCGGCGCGGCAGTGCCTCGAAGAAATCGCCATGCTGAGCTATCTGAATGAGAACCGCGCCGCTCTGCGCAAGCTCATCAAGCAGGCCGGCGCCCCATAGGGTATCGGCCCGCGTCCCCGCGGGGGCCGGCAGAACACCGCGCCCCCAAGCCCCTGCACGGGGGCGACATTTGGCAGCCGGGGGCGTGAGCCCCTGGTGCGTGTCGAACCAACTCCGAGAAGCCCTGCAAGGGTGACACTCGAACCCGGAGATACCGGGTGCCGCCCCCGTTCGAGGGCTAACGAAGACGCGTCCCGGTTTTCCAGGGGCTTGCGCCCCTGGCTACCACATATCGCCCCCACTGGGGGCTGAAGAGACGTCTTCGCTGTCCGGGAGTGCGACTCGGCGAGATACACTGCAAACGCGGTGCTGAACAGAACCGGGGGGCGCACGGTATTGCACTTGAGATCGCCTGCGCATAAGCTAAACGCTCTTATCAGCATGAATGGGGGACCGGCTTTCGGGCCGGTCTCGACAGGCTGGAGAGCGTGTCCCACAGCTCTTTCGGTCAGGAGTCCGGGCGGTGCCACAGGACGACGCCAACTTTGCGGACACCCGTCGCCTGCCGGACCGCTCGCCCCGGCCCACGCAGGCGAGACTCCTCAACCGGCCGCCTCAGGCCCTTGGCAGCCGACCTCTGGCAACCGATGCGTTCCTGAGTAAGCTGGAGCATCGCCTGGGGCGGCGCTTTCGCCCGTTGCCCGTCGGCCGACCGAGGAAACGAAACCCGACATCAGGAGAGGCGAAGAGCGCCTCAAAGCGAGAGGGAGAATACACGGCTGTCCCCTGTCTCACAAAACCAATCGAGGCGATGTTGCGATAACGCCGCGTCACAGCCGACTTTATGCACCGGGAAAAAACCCCATGGAACGCATTCGTGATTCCGTGTCCAAATCGCTCCCGCCGCTTCGGATCTATACTGAGGAGCTCCGTGAGTTAACGTCGTTTCTTTCTGAAACGTGTGAGACTTTCACGATCATGACGTGCGGCTACCGTTTGGAGTCAATCGACGAGCTGTCACAACTGCCCAAACATCTTGCCCACGATCTCGATATCGAGGGGACTAATCCTCGCGTGCGGGTACGTCTCACGCCCGTCGGGGGAGACATCCACGTCTACGGAGGCGATGTTCAATGCGAAGGTATAGCTGCCCGAATCGAAAACATTCTACGTGCCGGACGATTACGCATGCCGCTACTGCCGGGCTGGGTACCAGTGCTATCTGGGCTTCCCCTTCTTGTTGCCGCGCCATCGAGGCATGTGCCCACGATCGCCCTTGCCGGAATAGTTGCGTTCCTCATAGTCGTTTGGACGGTGTACGATGGTTTCTTAAAGCTCCGTCGATATAATACGATCATATTCAAGGCTCGACAGGACTGCCCCAGTTTCTGGGAGCGGAAGAATGACGAAATCATTCTCTTGATAGTTGGTGCCGTGGTCGGGTCGCTAATAACGCTCCTGATCAACGCCCTGGTTGGGAAGTAGAAATATGGGAAAGTCACCCGTTTTTGACGGGAGCCATCGGCGTTGGGCACGATGAGGCCATGCCGCGCGTCGCGAGAAACGTGCTGGTGGGCCAACCGCACCACGTCACCCCGCGCGGCTGCCCCATCGTGTCTTTCCGGCAAGTGTGCAGGAATCGTCCGGAGGAGCCGGGTGGGGTCAGGTGTGCAGCGAACACCGCTCCGTTCCTGTTCCCATCCCCGACTGTTCACCGTGGAGGCCGCAGAGATCGCGGATACGCAGATTGAAGAACAGGATTCCCCGTCTGCGCAATCGACGTAATCTGCGGTTGCTTCCTGGCTTATCAGCAAGGTCTCTTCTTCTCGGTGGGCTCTGTGACCTCTGTGGCCAATCTCTCTTCAGGGTCGCGGCGAAAGCCCGCGCGGAGGACGTGGATCCATGGCGAACCGGCCGGCAATTCGGCGTAGAGGTACGCGTAAGCGTTATCTAGCGT
>JBGPAW010000192.1:0-7174 GCA_041480905.1 Phycisphaerae bacterium | reverse complement strand
GTCCCACACGAACACCACCTCGAGCGGAGCGCAGTCTCCGCTGGGCTCGCCGCTCCAGACCTTGGTGACGATGTTGGAGTAGATCGTTTGTTCGTTCTTCACGAAGGAGGCCTGGATCTGGTCCGTCCCCGCCCCACCGGCGTCCGTATACGTCCAACTCACCTGACCGGTGGTATTCGTGTCGCCCTCACCGCTATCGCCGAGGTTCGGGCCCGCGATCACGTCGAACGTCACGTGGGCACCGGCGACCGGAGCCCCGGCCTCATCCACCACCGTGGCCGTCACCGTGTGCGACGTGCCCACCGGGTTCTCCGCCGTCAGCGGGGCCAAGGTGATATCTTGGCTGACGACCGCCGCGGTAGAAAAGTAGAAATAGGCAAAGAAGATGTTGTCGTCGTTCGAGGGGTTCAGCGTGTCCACCGTGACGACCGTCGTGCTCGCGTCGATGAACGGCAACAAGCTGTACAGCTCGTCATCATAAGCGGAGTCCCCGATCTCGTTCGGGTCGGGTGGATTGGCGTTGCTGTCGCCAATCCCCCCCGCGGTGATGAGCATGCCGTTGCCATAGAACCCGTCATCGTACCCGCCGGCTGCGGAGGACAGACGCTGCCCCTGGACGTCGATCGTGCTGTGCTGGCTGCCGCCGGTGCTGTAGGAAATCCCCAGCCCCATGTCGGCCGTGGCTCCCGGCGCGCTCGGGTCGATCGGCTCGGCAAAAGTGATCGTGAACGTATCGCCGGTAGTGGCCTGCCCGCCGAACATCAGGGCCACCGTGCGGTCGCTGGTGACGGCGGGATCGGTGAAGATGACCACCAACACTTCGCCGTCGATGGCTCCGGTGCCGTACGGCTCGGTGATGGTAAAGTCGATCAGGCCCGGCGCGGCCGCGTCCACGATGGGTTTGACCAGCGCCGTCACGTCCGCCCGGTGATTATAGTTGGAGATGGGTCCGGGGACGGACTCCTCCCAGGTCACGTCCGTCCCATTGAGCGTCACGCCTCCGTCGGGGATGATCCCGCCGCCATAGACCGTCGCGGCCATCAGGTACGCTTTGGTGACCAACGCGGCGGCGCTCGGCTTCTGCACCTGGATGGTTTGGCTTGCGTCGTTGGAGCCCGCCGCATCCACCGAGTAGGAAACTTTTCCGGTGATCGAGTAGAACACTCCCAGTGCACTGCGATTGTTGGACAACAATGCGTCCCTGGGTATCTCCCCAGGGCCGAGGACGGCATAGGCCCTGGTCCCGGACCCGATCCCACTGGCCAACAGTACCCCGGCCAACGCCGGGGCCATCCGACATAGAGTTTTTCGCAACATTCTCATGATCTCCATGGCCTCCACGACAGTGCCGCGCGGGACGAGCGTTCATCCTTCCCCGGCGGCGACGTTCTTGCTCAGTATCCGCTGTTTGGTCTTCAGCCCGAACGGGGGGAGTATAGCGGGTCCGGCCACGAAGGCAACCCACGCATGCACAATTATTTCAGAAAAACTTAATGGTTTACCCCCCGGGGGCGCTACCCCGGTTTTCCCATTTTCACACGTGGGGCGTGGGGGCGGTGGGTACGAGGGGTGAGACCGGCGGTAGGTCCTGTAACCGGCAACTCGTGCTCCTGGTGCTCTTGATGCTCTTGATGCTCTTGGGGTGTTTGCGGCCGAAGGGGCCCGTTCGGCGTGGACCAGGCACTGGCGATCCGACAGACCTGCACCTTGGGGTTGGCATGCCGCGGCGGCGACCCGTCGCTTGCGCTCCGGGCTCGGAACATGAGGGCTCGTACCCGCAGGTTTGGGTGCGACGGACCACTAGGCTTGACCGCGACGCTCATCCGCCACGACCGACCCGTCGCGGAAGGTGATGGTGCGATCGCAGCGATGGGCGATGTCGGACTCGTGCGTCACCATGATGATGGTCCGGCCTTGCTCATGGAGGCGGTGGAGAATCTCCAGGATCATCTCGCCAGTGGCGGTGTCCAGATTCCCGGTCGGTTCGTCGGCGAGAATGATGAGCGGATCGTTGATCAGGGCCCGGGCGATGGCCACCCGCTGCTGTTGCCCGCCGGAAAGTTCCATCGGGCGGTGGTGTCCGCGATCTTCCAGGCCGACCATAGCCACCAGTTCCTTGGCTTTCCGGCGTCGGGGTACGGAAGGAACGCCCTGGTAGAACAGGGGAACCTCCAGGTTCTCCAGGACGCTCAATTGCTGAATCAGGTTGAAGTTCTGAAAGATGAACCCGACCCGCCGCCCGCGGATGTCGGAGAGGGAATCGTCCGACAGCAAGGACACGTCGACGTCGCCGAGCAGATAGCGCCCGGAGGTCGGTCGGTCCAGGCAGCCCAGCAGATTGAGCAGCGTGCTCTTGCCCGAGCCGCTGGGGCCGCAGATGGCCACCGATTCGCCCTGCCCAAAGTCCAGGTCGATCCCGCGCAAGGCATGCACCAGCACACTGTGCCCGGGTTGGCCGTAGACCTTGGTAAGTTTCTCAACGCGTGCGACCGTTGCCACGGCGTGTTGCTCACTCTTTGGAGCCTCTCCCGAGAGCTTGGAACCCACTGCCTAAGCTTCTCGTGCGCCCGCGGCGGGCGGAGAGAACTCTGCGCCTACCCATATACGGTCTTGGGAAGCAGGTCAACTTGTTTCCAATCTATTCAAGATCAAACAATTGGTTATCATCCGCGTCCCCGAACCATCCCAGATTGTTTTGAGCCGGATCTCCGTCGAACAAACCGGTCGCCCACCACGTGAAGGTCCGGGGTTGGCGATCCACGTGACCGTCACACCAGACAACATTGGCCTGCCGGTCGTGTCGGAAATGAATGGTGGGATTGGGCCGCGTGCCGTACGTCGGGAAGAAGCGCGGCTCCGCGAAGCTGTACTCGAGCAGGTCGCCGTCTAAGAAGGCGGAATCCGTGAACATGATGGTCCGTGTAGGACAGCGGATGCGGTCGGTGGGGGTACCTACCCGGTCGGTCTTGATGAGGTACAGGCGCGACCCGCGTTTTTTTTCGAGCTGCTGTCCGACGAAGGCGAGGTTGTATCCATAACCGCCGCAGTTCTTCTCGAAGCGGCGCGGATCATCCTCGGCGAGCCCGATGCGGAAAGACGGGCAGGCGCGGATGTGGCCCTCGGGGCCGAGATAGGGGACCAGCGGTCCGCGGCGGCCGTCAAACGCCTGGCCGGTAGCGTCGCGCGTCCCGTGCCAACGGTGCAGGTTCGTGGACACGAAATCGGCCGCCCCCGGACAGTAACACTGCTGGTTCTCGTCAGCGTAAAGATCGTTGGCGAGGGCGATTTGCCGAAGGTTGGAACCGCAGACGGCCGCGCGGGCCTGCTCATGAGCTTTTCGCAGGCTGGGCAGCAGGATCGCCGTCAGCAGCCCGAGGATGGAGACCGCCGCCAGCAACTCGACCAGCGTGAAACCGCCGGGGCGGGGGGTACGGTCGGAATGGTGCCAAGGTCGTGTCACGTAGGTCGGATCCTCTACGCCCCGGTAAAGTCCGCCTGGAACCGGGCACAGTCGAACAGGTCCACGTCCCCGTCCTGGTCGAAGTCCATCACGCGACATGGGCTCGTGGGAGCGGCTGCACCCGGCCCGGCGATGCACTGCTGAAAGACGGCATAGTCGTTCAGATCGAGGTCGCCATCCGCCTCGGCGTCGCCGAACCGGCCCTCCGCGACGTCGGCCACGGCGTCGATTTCGGTGGATTTCTCGCCGAACAATGCGTCCACGTAGTTCACGGCCGTGGTGATGCGGATGAAGTCGAAGCCGTCCAGTTCGGCGGGAGCACCGGTGGCCGGAACGACGGCCCAGGCGATGTCGAAACCGTCGCCCCCGCCGCATCCCGGCGTCAGACCCACCGCGAAAGGATGGTCGGGCCGCGTGTAGAAGGCCTCAGCCGTTTCACCGGACGGAAGGCTGTTGGTGGGCGAGTAGTCGGCGTAGCCGAGGATGCCCTCCTGCGTTGCGTTCGGGCCGTTGGGGTTCTCAATGATGATCGCGTCGAAGATCGCGGACGGCAGGCGGTATCCTTCGGTCGTCCAGGTGCCGGTGGCGCCCGGCGGCAGCCACCACTCGTCATCCGGCGGATAGGTCGGGTCCTCAATGGCGTCATCCCAGGTCTGGACTTCATATTGGCTGACGGGGTCGCTGAGGTGCGAACCGGGAATCAGGTACCAGGGATCGTCGGGCAGCCCGTTGCCGTTGACGTCGCGGCTGATCTCGAGGACGCCGCACTCCGCCCATCGGCGGTTGGGATTTCCGCCCACCCAGTAGGCGTTGCCGTAGACGATGGCGTCCAAACCGAAGGGGTTGGCCGGATCGTCCCGAACGGTGTGATCGAACCCCAGGACGATGGTCCCGCCGAATCCCCCCAGGGTCACCAGGGAGGAGTTGCCCGGTTCGGAGAAGCCCCCGCCGTAAGGCCGACCCAGGGCCTTGGTGGCGTCGTTGAAATTGGCGTCGTTGACGAACTGGCCCGGTGCCGGAGCATACTCGATCACGGAGGTGGCGAATGGCGACTGGGCTGGCGCCGAGCCTGCCAATGCCAGCCAACTGCCCAGAGAAAAGAGGATGGTCATAATACTGTTCGGCACGAACCTTGCGGGGTGGTTTCCGTCGCCCCCATTCGGGGGCTGGCGCCGGGTCGGCTGGCCGACCCAGGGCTCGTCCGCCGCGGCGGACTCGCCCTGGGCTTGATTCCAGCACCCCCTTCGGGGGCTTGATCGCGGCGACTCCTCTTTTCTGCGCCGACGGCGCACCAGGAGAGCCATACCGCCGAGCCATACCGCCAGAGCCGACCCGGGTTCGGGGACGAAGACGAGCCGGTCCATCGCGAAGTACGCCGGGGTGTTCATGCCGAATCCACCGACGTCGGAGGATTCCAATCCGAAGGAGAGCTTGCGGGCCGCGCTCAGGGAGGTGAGGTCCACTAGCATCCACTCGTCGAGCACATAGTCGAGGGTGTGGTCGGCGAAGCGATAGTCGGCCAGATAAAACTCGACTTGTCCGATCGGCGCGTTGTGCTCGTCCAGCCCGGTGACGATCACCTTGAACCAGTCGGGGTCCTCGCCGGTCGGGCCGCCGAATTTCTTGGCGAACGAATCACCATAGAGCATGGACAAGGCCGCGTAGGTCGTGTTGGTCACCCGCATCGCCTCCACGGAGGTCCCGGGGGGCAACTCGAGATAGGCATCGCCGGACTGGGATTCCCAGGCCACGGCGTAGAAAGCCGAGCCGCCCGCCCCGCCGCCTGGGAACGCGCTGTACTGGTTCAGGTATCCCGGCGTGGTGGTGTCGGTGGTGTTCGAGACCGACCAGCCCGACCAGGCGTAGAAACCGCCGCCGTAATCGGTGAACGTGTTGTTGAAGAACACGCCCTGACTGTGAAAGCCTCCGGCACCGTCCGAACCGTTGTAATACGTTTCCGGTCCCAGGGAGTAGGGCGGTTCGCTGAACTCCTCGAAGTCAACGCTTAACCCCGACGCGGTGGCCACGCCGAGCAGAAGAGGGGTCGTCATAAAAACACGAAATAATGAAAGCTCGAAAAAGTGAATCCGATGTCCTGTGCTTCCCATCTTCCAAATCCCATCCACAAAAAAGTCCCAGCGCCATGGGACCGAAGCGCTGGGACCGGAATCGTTCACCGTGCGGAAGTGGGGGGCGGGAGAACCGTCCACCCGAGACTCGCCGCGAGGAACGCGACCACAGCACCCAAGCCCGGGGCACTTGTGTCGAACCGCGGCGGCAGGCAGGTCTTCTGGCTTACGGATCGTCCTACCGGCCACGCCTTCTCCGCCCGGGCCAGTCGGCCCTGCGGGCAAATGGCATGGTGTGGCTTTCGTCCCCGATTACAGCGGCGGGTCCGCGGTGGAATCGCACCACCTTCCCTCGAGTCCGCCCGGGTGGGCGGACACCTGCAACCGCACTCTATTCACTTGTGTAGGTTTCGCTCGCGGCGAGGGGCCAGGAGCTGTGGTCGGCTCGGCAGGAGCCTCGCCCTCCCAAACCCCGGCGCTAAGCACGGAGCGACCTATTGGCCGCGAGTATGGCGGCTCGGTCGCGGTGTGTCAAGTCCGATAACGACGGAGATCAGGCTTGCTTGCGGGAGGCCTCGGGGGGCGTCGCAGCGTCAGCCGGACGGTCCGCGGTCCCGCTCCGGCCGCGGCCGCGGACGAAGCGCACCAAGGCGCCCAGCGGTCCACTGGCGGCATAGCCGCAGACCATGACCGCCAAGGCGGACGCCGGCCGCCACAGAAACACGGTGACCACCATGACCAACACCACCACCTGCCAGAACGGACGCCGTCCCTTAAGGTAGGCGTTGGCCAAGTGGACGTAACGGACCCGGCTGACCATGAGCAGACCGGCCGCCAAGGCGACCGCCGGCAGCCACCGGACGACGGTAAGGCCGCCCACGCCGCTGGGATGCTCCTGGAGCAGCACCAGGGATGCCAGCACCGCCCCCGCACCCGGGCTGGGCAGGCCGTGGAACCTCAGGTGAGCCGACGCGTCCCCGGCGTGCTCGACGTTGAACCGCGCCAAACGCAGCGCGGCGCAGGAGGCGTAGACGGCGGCGATCATCCACACACCGCGACCGATGAAATGGTCCGAGAACGGCGTCACCAGCATTTCCTGGTGCAGGTACTTGGTGGTGACCGCGATGACCAGCAGGGCAGGTGCGACGCCGAAAGTGACCACGTCGGCCAGCGAGTCGAGTTGTCCGCCGAACGAGCTGGTGTTGCGCGTCAGACGGGCGATCCGGCCGTCGAGCAGGTCAAAGAACATGCCCCCGAACACCAGGAAGGCGGCGATGGCCAGGTACGAGGGAAGGAAGCGCTCGGCCAAGACCCAGTTCAGCGTTCGGGCTTCGGTATCGTCGATGTGGGCCCCGAGGGCGAACATGGCCCGCAAACAGAAGTGGATCGCGGCGAAACCGCACAGCAGGTTGCCGAGCGTGAGCAGCGTGGGCAAGGTCGAGATTGTCCGCAGGCGGCGCCGGCGCCGGCGCTGCTTCTTGGGGTCTTCGAATGGGGCGATGACGTCCATAGCAGCTATCATCTTTCAGCGGGCGAGTGATTTCGTCTCGATCGTCTCGTGGTTGCGATGCTGGGTTGCGTCGTTGTTCGTCCCTAGTGCCACGCTTCACAATTGACGCAACGTATTCTTTGCCGAACCGCGACC
>JBGPAW010000191.1:0-7192 GCA_041480905.1 Phycisphaerae bacterium | reverse complement strand
GCCAGGCGCGCGCGGGGATCGTCGGGGATGAGGAGCAGGGCTTCCCGCAAGTGCTCGATGGCCTTGGCGTAGTCCGGGGCCTGCCCTGGGGGCGGTTGAGCGTAATGGATCCCGATGTTGTAGTGCGCCGTGCCGTCACTGGAGGATGCGAAGGCTTTCCGATCGGGCGGGGCAACCAGGAGAGCACCTGCACACAGCACGCCTGCGATCAAGTACGCCTGGATCGACCGAAGCTTACGGGTCCTTAAGGCGGGCACGAGGCGGCACAGCCCGGCTGCGGCCGAGACCACAAGCACGGGCACCATGGGCAAGCGGTAGCGCCCATTGCAGAAGAACATGACCACGCCGGCCATGTGGATGACCAAAAAGGCGAGCGGTAGAAACCAGGTTCTCCACTGGCGATGCAGCAGAGTCATCCCCGCGACCCCGAGGCAGGCGACCACCGGGAAGCCGACCCAGAACAGGACGGAGACCTCGGCCAGACGAGCGAAAAACCAGATGGGCTGGTTGTTGGGGACCTCGATCGGACTCCAGAAGAGCCCGAACTTGTGCAGCACTAACTTCGCCCAGGCGCGGGGGTCGGAGCGGATCCACGCCAGTGCCTTGGTGAACCAGTAGTCCGAGACTTCGCCTTCCGTGAGCGGGCGCCCCAGCTCATGCTCGGGGATGAGATGGGTGTCCTGAAAGCCGCCTTGCCACGTAGAACTGGTCCCGGGAACGATGGCGGAGAACCCGTCGGATTGGGGATTGTTGCCGATGTAGAAGTTGACTCCGCCGTTGGAAGCGATCAGCACAAACTCCCCGCCCATGACGTAGTTCCGAATCGAAACCGGGAGCACCACCAACGCCGCCCCTACCGCCATCAGGGCGGCGGCACGGAGCCTACGCAGCGGGCGTTCGCCGTCCCCAGGCGCCAGCCAAAGCCACAAGGCGATTCCGAGTCCGAAGGCCAGCACGTTCGGTCGGGTGATCGCCGATAGCCCCCAGACGATACCGGCCAACAGAAACAGCCTCGACGTGCCGCGGTGGGCGGCCAGCAGAAGCAGCCATAGGAGCGTGACGCCGAGGAAGACTTCCAGCCCCACCGTCAGGAGTTCCGCCTCGAAGTAGATGAACGGCCAATACACCGCCGCGATCAGGCCGGCGAGCAGCCCGGCGCGAAACCCCGCCAACACAGCGCCCAAGCGTGCCACCATGTAACAGCTCATCGCGCCGAGCACGCTTCCCATCAAGCGCCCTGCGGCCGCGCTTGGGCCGACGAGCTTGTATAACCCGGCGAGCATGTAGTAGTAGAGCGGCGCACGAAAGTAGGCCCGATGGCCCATGCCCCCTCCGGAGGCGATCTGCTGGGCCCACTGGTGGTGGACGAGGGCGTCCATCGTCGGGCACATGAACAGGGGGTTGTTCCGGGCCTGGCCCCACAAATAACTGCCGCGGAATAGCAGAGCGACAAAAAAGACCAGCGTCAGAATCACGTGCTGGCGGCGCGTGAGGCTCCAGGCGGGCTGCGTTTCGCCAATCCCGGTACGCATCGGTCTGTTCCTCCGTCACCGAACTGCTTGGGAACCCCTCCGGTCGGTGTCGCCCCGATGGCCTCTTCTCCGGCAGCAGTCCCTTCTGTCCCCATCCGCTCTTATCGCCTGGCACGACTTTAAAAGCTCAATTGATCCAACACAATTACCTCGCCCTTGCGCGCGCCCTCCGCGAAATCCAGCCGCACCCAGTAGACGGTCCCGGTCCATTGCCCCGCGCCGCCGCCGCCAGGCGGGCGCTGGAACTGGCCAACCGGGGCGGGGACACCGCCTTGGCCGAACGCATCACCGCCCGCCTCGGACTCTACGAAAAGCGCCAACCCTACCACGAACCCGGACGGAACTCGCGCTGAAGGCTTGGTCAGGATCGACGGCGCCCGGGGTCTTACGCCGTCAAACCGAAGAACGCCGCGGCGTTTCGCGTGGTCTGGGCGATGAACTGATCGAGCGGCTCGCCCCGCAGCCGGGCGAGGAACTCCGCCGTGTAGCGCACGAAGGCCGGCTCGTTCGGCCGGATCTTCCGCACCGGCTCGGGCGACAGATACGGGGCATCCGTCTCCACCATCAACCGGTCGGCGGGGTAGTCTCGGGCGATGGCCTGCAAACCTGCCGACTGGCGGAACGTCACGATCCCGGTGAACGAAATCCGCCAGCCGTGCTCCGCCAGCAGTTGGGCTTCGTCGGCGGAGCCGGTGAAGCAGTGAAACACCACCCGCCGGCCGGCAAACCCGCGCTCGCGCAGGATGGCGACCGCGTCCGCGACGGCTTCGCGGCAGTGCACCACCACCGGCAGATCGAAGTCGCCGGCTATCTCGAGTTGGGCCTGAAACACCTCACGCTGCGACGCGCGGTCCGCGAAATCATAATGGTAATCGAGACCGATTTCGCCGACGGCCGCCACCTTGGGCCGGCCCAGCAGCTCGCGTAACGCCGGGTATGCCCCGGCCGGCACCTTGTCGGCTTCGTGGGGATGAATTCCCACGATGGCCGAGACGTTCGCGCAGGTCTCCGCCAACGCCACCGCCCGCCGCGCATCCGCCACATCCGTGCCCACGGTGAGCACCCGCGTGACCCCCGCCTCTGCCGCGCGGCCCAGCACGCCGGGCAGGTCGGCGGCCAGCGGTTTCATCGTCAGGTGCGCATGCGTGTCGACCAGTCCTGTCATGCTGGCTATAATACAACAAGTGTCCGTCGCAGTAATTGCCGATGGGGGATCGTTATGCTCTTACTGACCCTGAATCGCATTACCATTGACCCGGCCCGCATGAACGGCCAGCCCTGCATTCGCAACCTTCGCTTGACCGTCCGGCGCGTCGTGGAAGCGGTTGCCACCTATCCCGATCGCCCCGAGCTGGCCCGTGAGTACCCCGAGCTGGAAGAGGAGGACGTTCGCCAGGCCATCCTTTTTGCTGCCGCCAACTTGGATGACCAGGTCATCGACTTGGCTACCACCCCATGAAGCTGCTTCTGGACCAGGGTCTGCCACGGTCAGCCGCAACCTTGCTCTGCTCTATGGGCTTGGAAGCCGTGCACACGGGCGAGGTCGGGTTGGCGACCGCCCCCGATCATCGCGGCGTGGGGCCGAAAGCGTCAATGAAGTGTTCCAGCTCGGGCCGGCATCCCTCCCGGAGCACCACCGCGAGCACGTCGAACCGCAACGGGCGCCCCTGCACCCCCGTCTGCAGCAGATAGTACTTGGCGGCTGCGGTGATCTGCCGGCGCTTGTGAAAGTTCACCGCCTCCTCCGGCCTGGCGACCTCGGTGTCACGGCGGGTCTTCACCTCCACAAAGACGACGGTGTCCTGGTCCAGGGCGATAAGGTCGAGCTCGCCGGCCGGGCAGGCGTAATTCCGCGCCACGATCCGGTAACCCCGGCGGCGCAAGAAACGGGCGCCGAGCTTTTCGCCCAGGCGCCCGATTTGTTCCTTGGACAGTCGCGCGTAACGCCGCCGCCACCACATCTCCGTGGGCTACACGCCGGCGGCCGCGAGGCTCTCGGCGGGCGGCCCGGCGGACGTTTCGCCCGTCGGGCTGCCTTTGGTCTTGCCCGACGAGACGCGCACTTCGCGGAGCCGCCGTGACTTGCCCACCCGCTCGCGCAGATAGTAAAGCTTCGCCCGCCGCACCTTGCCCCGCCGCCGCACCTTGATGTCCACCAGCAACGGCGAATGGAGCATGAACATCCGTTCCACGCCCTCGTTGTTCACGATGCGCCGCACCGTGAACATCTTGTTGATCCCCGTCCCCCGCCGCGCGATCACCACCCCGTTAAAAACCTGGACGCGCTCCTTGCTGCCCTCCACGATCTTCACGTACACGTCGACCGTGTTGCCGATCCCGAACTCAGGGAGCTTGTGCTTCAGGCAGGCCTTCTCGGCGAGCTGTATCAACTTCTGGTCCATCTGTGCACTTCCTTTGCCGAAAAACCTCGTCGCTTCACAACAGGTCCGGCCGACGCCGCCGCGTCCGCTCCAAGGCCTGCTCCCCACGCCACGCCGCGATCTTGGCGTGGTCCCCGGAGATCAGCACCTCGGGAACCTCCATCCCGCGAAACACCCGCGGCCGGGTGTATTGGGGATACTCCAACAGACCGTTCTCGAACGATTCCTCGCCGCTCGACGCCTCGCCCCCCAGGGCCCCCGGCAACAACCGGACCACGGCGTCGATCAGCACCACCGCGGCTGACTCACCGCCCGACAATACGAAGTCGCCGACGGAAATCTCCCGGGCCTTCAAGCCTGACCGGATCCGTTCGTCGAATCCTTCGTAGTGCCCGCAGATCAGGAGCAACTCCTCGATCCGGGCCAGCTCGCGGACCAGCGGTTGCGTCAGCCGCTCGCCCTGCGGGGTCAACAGCACCTTCACCAAACCCGGACCGCTGCGCGACGCGACGTGCTCGACCGCCCGGAACACCGGGCCGCACATCATCACCATCCCCGCCCCGCCGCCGAACGGCTTGTCGTCCACGCTGCGGTGTTTGTCCTCCGTAAAGTCCCGCAGTTGCGTAAAGCCGAAGGTCACCACCCCCGAGCGGACCGCTCGTCCGATGATGCTCGCTTCCATGAAGGGAACGAACACCTCGGGAAAGAGCGTCAAAGCCTCGATACGCATCGCCGCGTTCTCGAACGAGCCGCGGACTTTAGTCCGCGCGGTCTACCAACCCAGCCGCGGACTTCAGGCCCCCTTGCACGCGGGGGGAGGGCAACGGTCCACGCCATCTTCATGGTCGAGAGGAACTTCCCCGCGCCCCGATCCCGTTCTTCTTCAGGAGGTCCCGCACGGTATCCGAAGGCTTGGCCCCCACGCTCAACCAATACTCGATCCGCTCGCGCTTCAGCGAAACCTGTTTCTCCGCCGTGCGCGCCAGCGGATCGTAGTAACCGAGCTCCTCGATTGCCCGACCGTCGCGCGTTTGCCGCTGATCCATCACGGTCAGCCGGTAAAACGGACGGTGACGACGACCGAATCGTTTAAGTCTGAGCCGAACGGCCACCGCAATCTCCTCGAACCTGCCACCAACTTCTGCTACTCACCGGCCCCGCCGCTCGGGAAATGCCGGAATCCATCTACTATAACACGATTCCGCTTTAGAGCAAGCCGGTCACCGGACCATGGACAAACGGACGTGTCGCCATCGGCTTGGACGAATCGGGAGGGCGAGGCTCCTGCCGAGCCTTGGGCGGCGCGGACACCCCGGCTCGCCCTCCCGTGGCGCCGAAGTTCTTGGCCACACGCGAATCTCGGCCGAATCGCCTGGGGCACAGAAGAGCCAGGAAAGGTGGCAAGTCCGACCGAGAGCTTGGCATGGTAGTGGTCGGCGTACTCAAGGTGCCCGGAATGGATTGTCCGCTCGTTTTGTTCAGTGCCACTTTATTCCATCTTCGCCAACCCGGCACTGCTCAGCGCGCAATAAGAAAGCACCGCGAGCCCGAAGGCATCCACGGTGCTTTCCGGAGGGGAAAGAAGCCTGATCTCTCAATCGCGGCGACCTATGGCCTGCCGCTCTAGACCCTCCAATGAAAGAATGATGCCGAAACTTCCGTAGGCGAGATCGGCCGTCCGTCAGCCTTTCGCCAACACGTTACTCTATATCGGCTTTTGCCCCAAATTCCTGTTGGGAAAAATGTTCCATTTCGGGGCGCCGAAGCGACACCGCTATCTCCCTCTTCCGGTGCCTCTATTTATATATACGGGGTGGGCGGCCGAATCTTACAGCCGCTTCGGCAAAAATTCGCCGGCCTCAGCAATGAGCGTATCCGCAAACCTCACAGGTCACGCAAGCTTCACTGAAACGAAGCGGATTCTGGCAATCTGGGCAAAGTACCTTGAAACTCTCCATCTGGGAGACCGGAGCGCTCGCATCCCACGAGCGGGATGCGAGCGGCTCCGCAACTCCGCCTTGGCGCACTAACCGGGTACCGTTGCCCTTACCGTTATCGCTGCCATGGCCGTTTCCTCCCCGCCCGTTTCCGGGGGAGGGGAGCGGCTCGTCAATCTGTGACCAATCGAACTCGCCCAGTAACAGCGCCCTGGTCCCGAAGCGCGCCTTGGCCCGAGCGTATCGCGCCAATGCCCGGGCCAGGCCGTCGCCCAGACTCATGATCTTGCCGTCCCGCGTGCTGACCTGCAGGCTGGAGCCTATCCCTTTCAGTTGGGAGATGACATGATGAAGCTCGCCGCCGGAGCGCAGCCACAAGCTCACCAGCCGGCAGATGGCTTCCAGGTCGCTGTTGGCCAAGTCGCCACCTTTGCCCAGTTGGGCGAACACTTCGAGTTCGCGCTCGGTTTTGGGGTCCACCGTGACGTGGATGTGCATGTTTCCGAACGGGGTTATCTGCCGCATGCGGATTCCGCTGGTGATCTCCGCCAGCGGCTGCGGTTCCCGCGGCGCCTCCACCAGCAGCTTCTCCACCCGGATCTCCGTCGGGGCCGCCAGGTGCGGTTTCTCGTCCTGGCGGGCCATCGGCTGGTTGGCCCGGCACCCGTCCCGGTAGATAGTGACCCCCTTACAGCCGGCGTCGTAGCACAGGTCGTAGATTCTGCCCACGGACTTGAGGGTGGCGTCGTGGGGGAAGTTGATGGTCTTGGAGATCGAGGAGTCGCAGTGTTTCTGGAAGGCGGCCTGCATCCGCACGTGCCCTTCCGGCGCGACGTCATGGGCACAAACGAACACCCGCTTCAGGTCGTCGGGGATCTCGCGGAGATGCGCGAGGGTGCCGTCTTTGGCCACGCGTTCCATCAGGCCCTCGCGCCGCAGGTTCCGCTCGCGGAGGGCCTGCTCGAAGATGGGGTTGACCTCGGCCATCGGCGTCCGCCCTTCATCCTGGCCGCGGAGCACGTTGCGGTAAAACACCAACCCGAACAGCGGCTCGATCCCGCACGAGCAACCCGCGATGATGCTGATGGTCCCCGTCGGGGCCACCGTGGTGCAGCAGGCGTTGCGCATGGGGCGGTGGTCCCGCGTGTCCCAGGTGCTGCCGGTCCAGTTGGGGAAGTTGCCGCGGAGCCGGGCCAGGCACTCACTGTAGGCGTGGGCGCGCTCGTTGAGGAAGCGCATGAACCGCTCGCCCCAGGCGAGGCCCGCGGGCGTGTGGTACCCCACGCCCAGCTTGAACAGCGCGTCGGCAAAGCCCATCACGCCCAAGCCGATCTTGCGGTTG
>JBGPAW010000190.1:0-7234 GCA_041480905.1 Phycisphaerae bacterium | reverse complement strand
GCTGCTGGGGCGGATCGCATCCTCACAATACGCGTGCTCAATGCGTCGGGCCTGGCCACGTCGAACATCGGCGTGATGCTTCGGCGGGATGCCACGGATGGCGAGGTGCTCGCGAGCTTCATGATTCCTGGCCCGCTGGTTCCAGGCGCGTTCTACGACCTCTCGTGGACCTGGGAGAACGTAATTCCGATTGTCGGCGGGTCGGTAGACGTCTTCGCGATTGTCGATGAAGGCGACCTGATCGACGAGTTCGATGAGGACAACAACGTGCGGTCCACGACGCTGACCAACGCACCGCCGGCCAACCCCGGTGACTGGGACGGCGATGGCCATGTGGACCTGCTCGATTTCGCCCAGTTCCCCGGCTGCCTGAGCGGCCCGTGGCAAGCATCGGACTTCGTCATGCCGGTGGAGGATTGCCTGGACGTGTTCGACTTCAATGCGGACGCCGACGTGGACCTGGCCGACTTCGCGAACTTCCAGCGGATGTGCGGTGGCTCGTAGGTACGGTGGCGCCTCCGGTCAAGCACGGGTGTTCACCCATGCGCCGGTAGCCCGGGCGACCGTCCACCTGGCGTTGCTTAACCCCGACGACCCGTCACTTGCCGACCTTTGTGGTCTTCTCCACGCAGCGGATGTTCAGGTTCGCCAATTCATCGAGGACGGGGTTGTAGATCGCCTTCTCGACCGGGATCTGGACGCCGGGCATCTGAATCCGGCCGGTCAGGATCAGGGCTGCGGCGATGGCCGCGGGCAGACTGACCGTGCGAGCCATCGACGAATCGCCGCCCGGTTGGCCGTAGTCGATCAGCGTCGAGGTGATGCGCTCCGCGGGGCCTTTGGGGAACTTGGCCCCGAAGTAATGACAGAGCACGATCATGTCCCGCTCGCGCGGGGCGTACTTCATCTTCTGTTCCATGCGCGTGGCCAGGATATCCAGCCGCGTCGTCTCCGCGCCGGTGATGGGCAGCGGATCATCGCTGAACAGCCCCAACCACTCGAAACGGTCGAGCACGTTGGACGGCTCCCTCAGCCCGAGTTGGGCGGCCACGTCCGTCCGCAGGTGCCCCGTCGGCTTCTTTTTGAGAAGTCCGGTCGTGAACTGCGCAAACGTCGTCCCGGGCGGATAGGTGGTTGGCGTCTCGTCGAGCAGCCCCAGGTCCACGACCCTCTTGAGGCAGTCGCACCAGCCCGCATAGCGGAAAGTTCCGCGGAACATGGTGGGGATGCCCTTTAGCCCGTAGAGGTCTTCGTAGATGAGCGAATCGCGGTTGGGATAGGCCTCCAACTCACCCAGACCCTCAACGACGGCCTTATGGTGATGGGTGAACAGCTCGGGACCGGGGATGTCGATCTCCTTGCCGTTCTCGCGGTAGCGGGCGGAGTTCTTGCCGGCGGTGCAGACCGCCCGTGGGCTCCAGGAGAACTTGTAGCCCCAGGGGTTGTCGTTGGCCTCGGGGGCCGGCAGCCCACCGCAATAGGACTTGAAGCTGGTGACGGTGCCGCCGCGGGCCTCGACGTCGTGGATGATGCGCATGGCGGACATGTGGTCGATGCCCGGGTCCACGCCGATCTCGTTGAGAATCATGACGCCGGCCTTGCGGGCCGGCCCGTCGAGTTCCTTCATCTTCGGGCTGACGTAAGAGGTGGTGACCATGTGCTTGCGGTGTTTCACGCACATTTCCGCCACCACCGGGTGCAGGGGCGCGGGCAACAGGCTGATGGCCAGATCATGCTCGCCGACCAGCTTGTCCAGCTTGTCCGTTTCATTGGCCAGCAGGGCCAGCGCCTTGCCGCGTTCGTGGCTGCCGATGAGGGTTTCGGCTTTGCTCACCGTCCGGCTGGCGACGGTGACGCCGAAATCCGGCCGGTCAAGGAGGTAGCGAACCAGGGGCCGGGACACCAGACCCGCGCCAAGAAGAAGAACCTTTTTCATGCACGGTCTCCTGCATCAATAAGGCGTCGTGCGGATGCACGCAAGAATCACGATCCTAAACCCTAGCAAGATTCGTTCCAGGCGCCCTCGCGGCCGCCGCGCTTTGCCGCGGGGTTCGGCTGGACTATCCATCTTACGTCCTTTCGTGTTTTCGGGATTGAATCCTGTCCGCGTCAACTGACGTACGGGCTCAAGTAGCGATAGGGTTCCGTCAGCTTGCCGCGGTAGACGATGGTCGCCCGGCACAGCTCGGGCGATAGATTGCAATCCTCCCAAGGTCCGCTAAGGTCCGCGTTGGCGATCGCTGGCACATAGGGAAAGAGTGCCCGGCTGAAGAAGCTCGACGAGTCGAAGGGCAACTCGCAGGGCAGGAAGTCCACCGCGAGTACCACCGGTCCGTCACCCGCCACGCCGTCGAGGGTCTGACCAGTGGCCAGTTCGTAGACATACACCGGGTTGTCCGGGGTAGTGGTTCGGACGGTACACTCGATCGCTCCTTGAAGATCACAGCTAATGTCGCCGATCATCCGCAGGCGTGGGCGGGCCGTGCCGCCGTAGAGTCGGCGCAGTTGCTCGCAGGTGACCAGGCGCGGGTACTTGGGCGCCCAGTAAATGCAGTTCACCAGGAGCGTGAGGTGTTCCACGTAGGGGAAGAACTTCGTGCGGTATCGCTCCGGACGCTCGTAATACTCCTCAAGCTGGAACGGCGCCGAGGGGTCCACCCGCTCCACCATGTGCTCCTCTTTGAACACGACCTTGTAGCACACGTTCGCGTGGGGAGGGGCCGAAGGCAGTTCGTCGGGCGAAATCTCCTCCACCGGTAGACAATCATAAATCTCCTGCGCCCCTTTCGAGACCGCTCCATAACCCGCCAGCCCGCAGATGAACGGGCGCACGACCTCCGGAAGTCCGCGTTCTCGAATCCGTTCGCCGACCCGCGCGATATCGCGCTTGGCGTGGGCCAGGTCCTCGTAGCGGTGGGCCGGCTGGACCTCGACGAACGGGTTGTCCAGCCCTTCGTACTGCAGCCGTCGACCCAAGGCGCACAACGTATCGATCATGCCGGCCTGCCCGGCAAAGGGACCGAAGAGGACCCTCCGTCTACCCTGCTCGTCGAGAATGCGCTCGTAGTCGATGAGTTGGCAGCCCAGTTCCATGAGGCGGCGCAGGGCGGGCATGTTCGCCGGCTGCCCCTTGATGACGTGAGCAAAGTAGACGTAGGTCTTGCCCGCCTCAAACAAGGTCGGGGGGATTTCCTTGATCCCCAGAATCACCGGGCAGTCGGCCAGGGTGTCAGCCACCTGCGCCCCCACGGCGCGATAGGCATCGTCCGGGAAGGCCCGATACGGCGAGGACTGGACGGTGATTTCCACGTCGTATTCCCGGATCAGCCGCCGGACATCTTCCGGAACCAGGGGAGACCGGACTTCCCAAGGGCTTTTGTCCTCCCGACGTATCCCGATTCGCGCCACGAACCACCTCCATCTTCGCCGCCGACCTCCGACGATGCCGGCGTCGCGCAACGCAATTGACGCCCCGCATTCCTTTCCGAGCCGCGACCGCCAGGGAGCGGTTTTGGAACCCGACAGGTCATGCTGCTTCCTGACGGTCGCGGATCAGACAGAGTACGAACTATCGAACGCCCTACACTAGACGAACCGTGCGTTGAGGTCAACCGCCGGCGCGTGCAGCGTGTCCTACCGCCCGGCGGCATGGTGAACTATAATGCCGACCGAGGCAGCCGGAGACTGCGGTCAGATGGGAGGCATCATGATCAGGACCACGCTCGGGGCGGTGTTGCGTTCCCACCAGGCGTACTGTCTGCAGCTCTCCCAGGCCGAGGCCTTGGACTGGGGAATGGCCTACACCTCGACGCGGTTCGCCGGACTGCATGAGGCCAACCAGCTCCGCGAGTTTGCGGTCCCCGCGGAAGAGGACGCTCCCGTGGCGTACGCCGCGGTGGAAGCCTATTTCGCTGAACGCGGCTTGACTTGCTCTCGGTGGACGTTGGCGGCGGGTCAGCCCTACGAAACCGTCGGCCCACTACTGTGGGAGAGAGGCTATCGGCGCCGGGAGGTGTTGGCCTGCGCCCTGCGCGGTTGGCCGAGAGTCGCCGTGCAGGACGACCTTCGTATCCTGCCCGCTCGGCCGATGCGCCAACAGTATCGCCGGACCTTCCTGGAGCCCGACGGTCCCTATTCGGCAGACTACCGAGAGCTGTCTGCCGAGGCGGGCCTGGAGCGGCTGGATAGCGCCGGCTACGAAGCCCGGATCGCGTTGCTGAGCGGTGACCCCGTGGGGCGGGGCGCTCTCTTCCAGGTGGGCGACATCGGACGCATCTGCGATCTTTACGTGCACCCGGAGCACCGACGCCAGGGGGTCGCCACGGCCTTGCTGGCCCACCTGCTCACCATCGCCAAACAGTACATGACCCGAACGGTCTGCCTCGAAGTGGAGGCTGACAACACGCCCGGGTTACGCTGTGCACAACGCATGGGATTCGTACCTGATGGGAGATCGATCGAATTCCACCGTCCGAACGTCCTCCTTCCCGAATACGCCCCGGCATGATCCTTCGAGCCCAGTATGTGATCCCGGTCTCCGGTCCGCCGATCGAGAACGGCGTGGTGGAAGTGCGCGAAACGCGGATCGTTGACGTGCGCCGGGCCGGTGAGCATGTCCGCAGATCGGAGACCGTCGATTGCGGTGACGTGGTCCTCATGCCCGGGTTCGTGAATGCCCACACCCACCTTGAACTAACCCGCTTGGCTGGCAAAGTGCTGCCCGTGCGGGATGAGTCAGCCGCGGTTGCTTTTACCGATTGGCTGCGGCGCCTAGTCGCTGAGATGCGCAAGATCGGCGACAATTCCGCGGCGATCACCGCTTCGGTGCAGGAGGGCGCGGAGTTAAGTTTGCGGGCCGGCGTCACCACCGTGGGTGACATCACCCGGTGGCCGCGAATCACTCGGCCGGCGCTACGGCTTGGCTGCCTGAGGGTGGTTTCCTTCGGTGAGGTCATGGCGCTGGGGGCCCTCAGCGAGAGGCTGAAACCCCAACTGGAAGCCGCTTGTGACCTCTCCCACAACTCGGAATGGCTTGCCGCGGGCGTGTCGCCGCACGCCCCCTACACATGTGATCGTCGCACCCTGTGCGCGTGCCGGGACGCCGCCGCCAACGCCGCGATGCGCCTCTGCCTGCACCTGGCGGAAACGCGCGAGGAAGAGATCTGTACCTTACGCGGCGCGGGACCGCTGGTCGAGTTCCTGCGCTCGGTGGGGGTGTGGGACGACTCGGTCAAGCCTCCGGGGCTCCGTCCGGTCGCGTACGCTGAGGAAGTGGGTCTGCTCGGGCCGCGGACGGTGCTGGCGCACGTCAATTACGTCGGCGACGCCGACCTGAAGCGCCTGGCCCGGACCGGCGTCCACGTCGCTTACTGCCCGCGCACGCACGCGGCGTTCCGCCACGCACCGCACCGCTTCCGCGAGATGCGTGCTCTCGGGATCAATGTCTGCGTGGGGACGGATAGTCTGGCCTCCAACCCTTCGCTCTCGGTTCTCGAGGAGCTGCGCTACCTTCGGCGCGCCTTCGATGACCTGGACGCCCACGATCTGGTAGCGATGGGTACGCTCCGTGGGGCGCGAGCCCTGGGGATGGACGACAGGATCGGGTCGCTCGATCCCGGAAAACAGGCCGACTTGGTAGTGGTCCCTCTGGAACCCGCGGGAACGCGCGACCCTCTGGAAAACGTCCTACGTTCCTCGGTCGCCCCGACCCACGTCTATGTCGGGGGGCGGCCCATCCAACTGGGCTGAGGCGGCGGCTCAATCCTCCCCGCCGATGTCCTGCGTGAACACGAAACCCACCAGCAGATTCTCACTGCGCTCGTGTTGGGCCACCTCGGAGAGGATCAACTCGATGCGCAGGCGGCAGTCGTCCAGCGCATTGGCGTCCGCCGGATCCAGCTTGGCCAACTCGCGGTGCTCGGCGTTGATCCGGTCGAGGATGCGCTCATGCTGCCGGCGCAGGTGTTCGATCTGCGGGGCGAGGCTCGGCCGACGGTCCTCCACCGCCTTCATAAAGCCGCCCACGTCTTCGAGCGCGATCCGCTTGGTTATGTGGGCGCGGAATTGCTCGTAACAGGCCTGGAGGTTGTCAAACCAGGCCTCCTGGTCGGAGTCGGGCACCTGGTCGGCGGCAGCCGAAAGGGCCACCGTAATCTCGCGCAGCAAGGCGTGCTCGCGACGCAGACGTTTAGCGATGTCCAGGTCTTTGAGGCTGGTCAGGTCTTGCTCTTTCATAATCCTTCCTCACACCTCCTGGGGGGTTGGCTGCTGTGATTATTGTATACCCGGCAGGGGCCTTCGGCCAAACCCAACCTCTTGGTCTCCCGGCAAAAGGTGCCTCACTCAATCCCAGGTGCCAGACCGCGCCGGCGCAGATCTTCCCATTGCCGGCTCACCGCAGCGCGGAGGTCTTTCCCTCCGCCGCCCGTCTCCTGCACGCTCTGGAGCAGGCGCCGGGCCTGCTGCGGCCGATAAAACGGTGTCCCTTCGTGCCGCGCGTAAAAGCGGGCCAAGACGGTCTCGGGCCATCCGGGATACTGGGAGAGCGAGACCGCTTTCTCGTACGCCTCTGCGGCGGCGGACAGCTCGCCCAGCTTCTCATAGCTCATTCCCATCCACATGTAGATGGAAACTCTGCCGGAGCGGGCGGGCACGTGCAAGGCGGACTGATAGACCCGAATGGCTTCCTGGTCGAGCCCCCGCCCGGCCAGCAGGATCCCCTGGTGCAGGCGATGCCCCGCCAGCCAAGCGGTAAAGCCCAAGGCCAGGAGCGGGAGAAGGGGCACCACGTTCCAGAGCCGACGGAGGTTGAGGTGCCGCCGCAAGACGATCATCGCGTGCAATACGCACAGCGTGTATACCGGTGCCCAGACGGCGATCAGGCGGGTCAACGCCGCGACCGTCGAAAGGACCGCCAGGATCCAGGACGCCATGCGGGACCCCTGGGAAACACTCGGCCAAAGGGCGGCGCGAACCAGCAGCGTCCACACCAGCGGCGCCCCGTAGACACATAGCTCCGCGGGAAGGGCCGCGGCATGACTCGGCACTTGGTCATCGAGCGTTTGTCCGGAATACCACTCCACCACGCCAACGCGCACGCCGTGGAAATCCAGGAGCAGGTGACTGAAGATGACACCGACCAACACTACATAAGGCCACGGACGGCGCAGGCGACAGTAGCTTCCAACAGCCGCGCAAACCGCCGCGGCAAAAACCGCCACCAGAAGCGGCGAAT
>JBGPAW010000189.1:0-7284 GCA_041480905.1 Phycisphaerae bacterium | reverse complement strand
GGGGCTTCGCGCCGGGGGGGTCTTTGGGTGTTTGTCGTTTTGGGGCCCCGGCGGGGCGGGGGCCGGGCTGTGGGGGGTGTTGGGGCCCCGGGGGGGCCTCACCCCCGCGGCTCGAGTTGTACGATGAGCGTACCATCCCCTAGTCCCAACGCCGCTTCGACGGCTTCGGCGAGTCTCGGGCGGACTTTGTCGGTCAGCGTCAGGCGGTCAATGATGAGCTCGATGTTGTGTCGCTGGTTCCGTTCGAGTTGTGGGTCTTCGGTCAGGCGCATCATTTGCCCGTTAACCCGCGCCCGGGTGTAACCGCGCTTGAGCATGTCCTCAAACAAGTCACGGTACTCACCTTTTTGCCCGCGGACGACCGGGGCCAAGATGAGCACGGTCGCGCCGGTCGGCAGCGACAGGATGCGCGCGACAATCTGCTCGCGGGTCTGCGCCGTGATCGGCCGGCCACACTGGGTGCAGTGCTGCCGCCCGACGCGGGCGAACAAGACCCGCAAGTAATCGTGAATCTGCGTGATGGTCCCGACCGTGCTCCGCGGATTCCCCCCGCCGGTCTTCTGCTGAATGGAGATGGAGGGGCTCAGCCCGGTGATCAGGTCCACGTCGGGCTTAGCCACTTGGCCGAGGAACTGGCGAGCGTAGGAACTCAGCGATTCGATGTAGCGGCGCTGGCCCTCCGCGTAGAGCGTGTCGAAGGCGAAGCTGCTCTTGCCGCTGCCGGAGACGCCGGTGAAACAAATCAACCGGTTGCGCGGCAGGGTCAGCGACACGTTTCGCAGATTGTGCTCACGCGCCCCCTTAACGGTAATGGTCTGGGATTCCATGTGTGCCGCTTCCCCCGAGAGGTCCGCGGGATGTCCTCCCCGTCCATTCCTCCGGCCGCCCTATGGGACGGGGATTATCCCGGTTGCGGTGCCATCGGCTCGCCCGGGGTCCGATCGGCGGTGGGCAGATGCCGGATGGAATGCTCGAAGCCCACCCACCAGACCCGCCAGCGCCCCTCTTCCTGCACCAGCCGCACTGCGACCACCACCGCAGCGTTCGGATCCCCGTCGGGGTCTTGCGCTTCCAGCAACACGCGCCGCTCCGGAATAGCCACGCGGTTGATGGTCAGCGAATCGGACTTGGCCTGCATCCGCGTGCTTATTTCTTCAACGGGGAAGTCGAAGCTCTTGACGTAGTGGCCCAGCGTCGGCGCCCAGGTGCGCACGGTCTTGTAGACGCTCTCCTTGAGCTCGGCATGCTCCGGCCCCACGGCGCGGATGTGCTGCACGTGGATGGCCTTCGGGGCCGCGAGGGCAAACTGATCGTCGAACGCTTTCTCCCGCGCCGCCAAGTCCCGCCCGGCCTCGATGTCCGCCTTGATGGCCTGCAGCAGGGTGAAAGTCACCTCTTGCGGGGTCGCTTTTTGGTCCAGGGTCAGGCCGGCGACGGTCACGTCCTTCACGACCGGATCGCGGAGTTTGGCGTCCGCCAGTCGGGCATCCCGTTGGCACGCCGCCGGAATGATCACGCCCAGCGTGACGGCTGCCCAACCGGCCCACCGGGCCCCATCATGCGTCAACCGGCAGGAACGCTCACCTGGGTCGATATTACTCATGGCGGTCCTAGTCTAGCCCGATCCGCCTGCGATGCAACGCGGGTCTGGGCATTTTCATTGGTGCGATATTCCCGGCCAGACCCTGGGGTGCTGCCCGGCACGCCGACATTTGGGCCTTGACGCCCCAGGCACTACAATACGGGAAGAACGCTCTGGAGCCGCCCCAAGGGGGACGACCTCGTGCGGCGGTGCCGGTGGGGCGAACCAAGGTCAACAGGCATGAGTCATTCACCCTTCTCTCCCATTGAGCAGGCGTTTGAGGACCTCCGCGCCGGGCGCATGATGATCCTTGTCGACGACAAGGACCGCGAGAACGAAGGCGACCTGGTAATCGCGGCGGAAAAGGCCACTCCCGAGGCAATTAACTTCATGCTCAGGTACGGGCGGGGCGTGTTCTGTCTGCCGATGAGCAAGCGCCGCTGCGAGGAACTTAACCTGCACCTGCAGACCTCGGACAATACGACGCGCTGGGGCACCGCCTTCACCGTGTCCGTCGACGCCCATGCCCGTTTCGGCGTCACCACCGGCGTGTCGGCCCGCGACCGCTGCACCACCGTCCAGGTCGCCTGTCGGGACGACTGCGCCCCGAGCGACCTGGTTCGGCCGGGGCACGTGTGCCCGCTGATGGCCCGCGACGGCGGCGTGCTGGTCCGGGCCGGTCAGACCGAAGGTTCCGTGGACCTGGTGCGCCTCGCCGGACTCAAGCCCCTGGCGGTCCTGATCGAGATTCTCAACGAGGACGGGACCATGGCCCGCGTGCCGGAACTGACCAGGTTCGCCGCCGCGCACAAGCTTAACATGTACACCGTGGCCGACGTCATCGAACACCGCATGAAGCGCGAGCGTTTCGTGGAGCGCGGCGCGGCCGTCAAGTTCCCCACCCCCTTCGGTGAGTTCACCCTGATCGAATACCGCTCCCCGGTGGACCCCGAACCGCACCTGGCCTTGTGCTGCGGGGGCGTGGGTGAGTTCGACGAGAGCGGCCACGCCCTCGCCCAGCACGAACCCGTGCTGATCCGGGTCGAGTCGGAGTGCATGACCGGCCACGTCTTCCACTCCTCCCGGTGCGATTGCGGCGACCAACTTCACGCCGCCATGCGCATGGTACAGGAGGTCGGCAAGGGCGCCATCATTTACCTGCGGCAGGAAGGACGGGGCATCGGCCTGCACAACAAGCTCCGCGCCTACGAGTTGCAGGACCGCGGCTATGACACCGTGGAGGCCAACGTCCGCCTGGGCCTGCCCGTGGACCGCCGCGATTACGGCGTGGGGGCCCAGATCTGCCGCGACCTGGGCATCTCCAAACTGCGCGTCCTGACCAACAACCCCAAGAAGGTCAGCCGCCTGGAGGTCTACGGCATCACCGTGGTCGAGCAGCTTCCCATCGAGATCAAGCCCAACGAGTACAACCTCAACTACCTGCGTACCAAGAAAGAAAAGATGGGCCACCTGCTCGGCGGAGTCTGACCCTGACCCCAGACCAGCAGCAAGGGCCTGTCCCCGCCCGTATACGACCTACCGGTTTCCGGGCAGTGAGTCGGCTTCACCGACTCCGCCGCCGCCGTGTCAAAGCGAGCCGCCGGGGATAAACCCCGACGCTACAGCGCTGGTGCGGCGTCTCCCCTGGTGAGCGACGAGGACAGCATAGCGTCACCCTTCGTGGGTGACGAACATCCGTTTCACGTGAAACGGTTCTTCAAGTGAGACTGCGAACGGTGTTTCACGTGAAACAGATTTGGCGGGTTTCAAGTGGGACTGCGAAGCGTGTTTCACGTGAAACAGGTTTGCGCGGAAGAAAGGCAACGAGGCAAGAGGCAAGAGGCGAGGGGCAAGAGGTGAGAAGACCACAAGCCTTGGGGGGTGCCTGTGGCTGGTGGTCTCCCGGTCCGCGCATGGAATCCCTGTGTATAGTCCTTGGCGCGTGATCGAAAAGAAACGTCGAAACGCCAAAACCCGAAAAGTCGAAACGACCCTCACCCCGGCCCTCCCCTCGGAGGGAGAGGGACGTGATCTGCCCGTGGCGCCGTCCGGGCGGGTGTGCCGCTACGTGGACGCGAGCGACGAGGCGGTCGAGGTGGGCGACCTGCTCACCACCTCGGACACGCCCCGGCTACGCGGCCTTCAGTTCAGGTTCACACCCCCGCTGGCGACCCTTTCGGCCTCCCTTCCGGCAAACGTTTCGACGTTTCCGTCGGTTTTTCCTTGCGACGGACCTGCTCGAATGGTTATAATGCCCTATGTGGCCGGGGCCGGATTGCGGGTCTGGCGCGGGCAATCAGATCACCCTTCGCAAATAGGAGAAAAGGACATGGCACGTTTCCAAACCCTTACCCTTTGTGGCGCGTTGATGTTGACGGGCGGAATCTTCTCGGTGGGAAGCCCGGCGCACGCCCAGGCCGGCGACCCGGTGTGGATGCAGCGACTCCCCGGGCCGCGGTACGGACACGCGATGGCCTACGACAGCGCGCGGGGCGTCACCGTGCTCTTCGGGGGATACGACGGCAGCAGGCTGCTTGGGGAAACCTGGGAATGGAACGGGAGCACCTGGAGCCTGCGTTCCACCAGCGGCCCCAGCCCACGGTACAACCACGCCATGGCCTACGACAGCATCCGCGGCGTCACCGTGCTCTTCGGGGGGCACGACGGCGCCTATGACGGTGAGACCTGGGAATGGGACGGGAGCACCTGGACCCTGCGTGCCACCACCGGCCCCAGCCCGCGAGAAGAGCACGCCTTGGCCTACGACTCCGCCAGGGGCGTCACCGTGCTCTTCGGGGGATACGACGCCGGCGGCTACGACGGTGAGACCTGGGAATGGGACGGGAGCACCTGGACCCTGCGGGCCGTCACCGGCCCCAGCCCGCGGTACGGTCATGCCATGGCCTATGATAGCGCTCGGGACGTGACCGTGCTCTTTGGGGGGTGGGACGGCGGCGGGTTTGACGACGAGACCTGGGAATGGGACGGGAATACCTGGAGCCTGCGGGTCGGTTTCGGCGGGCCCAGCCCGCGGTACGGGCACGCGATGGCCTACGACGCTGCCCGGGGCGTCATCGTGCTCTTTGGGGGATACGACGCCGGCGGCTATGACGGTGAGACCTGGGAATGGGACGGGGGCTGGACGCAGATACTCCCGCCGACCAGCCCTAGCCCGCGAGGCGACCACGCGTTGGTCTACGATAGCGCCCGGGGCGTGACCGTGCTCTTCGGGGGCAACACCGGCGGCGGTCTTAACCGTGAGACCTGGGAATGGGACGGGAGCAACTGGAGCTTGCGGATCCCCACCGGCCCCAGCCCGCGGCGCGAGCACGCGATGGCCTACGACGCTGCCAGGGGCGTCACCGTCCTCTTCGGCGGGTTGGACGGCCCCTATGACGGTGAGACCTGGGAATGGAACGGGAGCACCTGGACGCAGCGACCCGTCACCGGCCCCAGCCCGCGGTACGGCCACGCGATGGCCTACGACGCTGCCAGGGGCGTCACCGTGCTGTTCGGGGGGTGGAACGGCAGCATCCGATTCGGCGACACCTGGGAATGGGACGGGAGCACCTGGACCCAGCAAGCAACCACCGGCCCCACCGCGCGGACTGGACACGCCATCGCCTACGACAGCGCCCGTGGCGTCACCGTGCTCTTCGGGGGGTTCAAGAGCGGGAGTGTGTACGACGGTGAGACCTGGGAATGGGACGGGAGCACCTGGACGCAGCGACCCGTCACCGGCCCCAGCCCGCGGACTTCGCCCGCGATGGCCTATGACAGCGCTCGGGGCGTGACCGTGCTCTTCGGGGGGGGAAGCGGCAGTCTTAACCGTGAGACCTGGGAATGGGACGGGAGCACCTGGAGCCCGCGGGCCTTCACCGGCCCCAGCCCGCGGTACGGGCACGCGATGGCCTACGACGCTGCCAGGGGCGTCACCGTCCTGTTCGGCGGGTGGGACGGCACCTATGACGGTGAGACGTGGGCATGGGACGGGAGCATCTGGACGCAGCCACCCGTTACCGGCCCCAGCCCGCGATCCTGGCACGCCATGGCCTACGACACCGCCCGGGGCGTCACCGTGCTCTTCGGGGGTGGGTCCTCCGGCGGCTATCCCGGTGATACCTGGGAGTATGGCTTGGACTGCAACGGCAGCGGCGTCCCCGACGCCGACGACCTCGCCACCGGCAGCAGTCACGACTGCACGGGGAACGGCATACCCGACGAGTGCGACGTTTCCGCCGGAACCAGCCCCGATTGCAATTCCAACGCCGTTCCCGACGAATGCGACATCGCTGCCGGTACTAGCGGCGACTGTAACACTAACGGCATCCCCGACGAATGCGACATTGCAGCCGGGACCTCGCAGGACTGCCAGCCGAACGGCACGCCGGACGAATGCGATCTGACCGTCCCCGTCTGGACCCTGCGGGCCACCACCGGCCCCAGCCCGCGGAACAGCCACGCCTTGGCTTACGACAGCGCCCGGGGCGTGACCGTGCTATTCGGGGGGTGGGTAGGTACGACCTCTGACGGTGAGACCTGGGAATGGGACGGGAGCACCTGGACCCTGCGGGCCACCACCGGTCCCAGCCCGCGGGAAACCACCATGGCCTACGATAGCGCCCGCGGCGTGACCGTGCTGTTCGGCGGGTATGACAGCAGCGGACGTGACGGCGAAACCTGGGAATGGGACGGCAGCTACTGGGACTTGCGGGCCACCGCCGGCCCCAGCCCGCGAAACTGGCACGCCATGGCCTACGACCGCGCCCGCGGCGTCACCGTGCTCTTCGGGGGGCAAGACGATATAGTCGGTTTCAACGGTGAGACCTGGGAATGGGACGGGAGCACCTGGGAGTTGGTGTCCACCAACGGCCCCAGCCCGCGGGTAAAGCCCGCCATGGCCTACGACAGCGCCCGGGGTGCGACCGTGCTCTTCGGCGGAGACCATGGTTGGCCGAACTTCTATGGGGACACGTGGGAATGGAATAGGAGCACCTGGACCATGGTCCGTCCGGAGGATCCCAGCGGAACCACTGCTCCCAGCCCGCGACGCTACACCGCCATAGCTTATGACAGCGCCCAGGGCGTGACCGCGCTGTTCGGGGGGAACGACGGCTTGTTGGACGGTGAGACCTGGGAATGGAACGGGAGCGTCTGGACCCTGCGGGCCACCACCGGCCCCAGTCCGCGGGAAACCACCATGGCCTACGACAGCGCCCGGGGCGTGACCGTGCTCTTCGGGGGGAACGACGGCTTGTTGGACGGTGAGACCTGGGAATACGTCCCGCCGCCCAGTCGGGACTGCAATGCGAACGGCGTGCCGGACGAGTGCGACATTGCTTCGGGCGTCAGTCAGGATTGCAACACTAACGCTGTGCCGGACGAATGCGAACTGGCCGGCGGCAGCAGCGCGGACTGCCAGCCCAACGGCATCCCCGACGAGTGCGACATCGCCGCCGGCACCAGCGGCGACTGCAACGCCAACGGCATACCCGACGAATGCGACACCGCTGAGGGCACGAGCGAGGACTGCAATGCCAACGGTGTTCCTGACGAGTGTGAGGCCCTCCATTTCCTGGGCGCCGCGGACAGCATCGGCCTCCTGTGCGATTTGACCCTCGGCAGCGGTGCTACCGAGCCGCGGATGAGCCGCATCTGGCGGCTGGACTTCCACTTCAACCTGTGTCCGCCGGCAGACCTGG
>JBGPAW010000188.1:0-7294 GCA_041480905.1 Phycisphaerae bacterium | reverse complement strand
CGATCCGCCCGGTTACGCCCTCAATGCGACCATGACCTTTGACAACCTGCCGGCCGGCACCTGGTACTACCCGGTGTACAGCAGCGTGCAGGGGCAGGCCTCGGGCGAGTACACCATCACCGTCAAGGGCACGCCGTGCCACCAGTGCGGCGATTACAACGCCGACGGCGTGACCAGTTGGGATGATTACGCCACGTTCCAGGGCTGCCTGGCGGGCCCGACGACGGCGGTCAGTCCGCCGTGCGACTTCTTCGACTTTGACGACGACACGTACGTCGATCTGTACGACTTCTGGTGGTTCCAGCAGTGCTTCGACGGGTGCACGGGATGTCCGGGAGGCGCGTCGCAGGAAGGCGAGGGCGTGTGGTGCGCCGACAACGGCATCAATGATAAGTGCGACCAGGCGAGGTTGCTGGGCAACGGCGAGATCATCTGCGGCAAGAACGGAGTCCGCGGCTACACGGTGTCCCAGATCCCCTGCACCACCGACGCGGAGTGCGCGGACGTGGGCACCACGTGCGTGAGCCACTTCTGCGACGGCGCGCCGTTCGCCTACAACCGGAAGGACTTCGACTGGTACAAATACACCACGGTCGCGGCCAACCAGCAGATCACCTGGACCATCGAGGCCGAGGGCCCGATCATGGTGCTGGCGTTCCCGGTTGGTACGGTACCCGACCCCTGCCTCAACACGAACGGGATTGCGCTCGGTTCAAGCGGGAACCAGTGCGAGTCGATCGAGCTGACCCTGTGTGCTCCGACGGCGGGCACTTACGTCGCGTTGGTGCTCCCGCCGGCCTTCGATCACGACACCTCGCCGTGCGGGATGGACTACACGCTGCGCGTGGTCTCCTCCGACGGGTGTCCGCCCTATGCCTGCTGCTTGCCGTCGGGCGTTTGCCAGGACGCGACCAGCGACTACGACTGCTGGTTCACGAAGCTGGGCGAGCCGCAGACGCAGCCGAACTGCGCCGCCAAGACGGTGACCTGCCCGAAGTATCCGGACCTCTGCATAGACGCCAATCTGGTGACCTGCAACAGTTCGTTCATCGCGAACAACAGCGCGGCCAACGCGGCCATCGACGCCACCGATCCAGACCTGAGCACTTGCATCTGGTCCGGCACCAAACCTATTTACACCTTGTGGTACAAGTTCGTGGCGACGGACACCAGCGTCTACATCGCCACGTGCAACACCGAGGACGCGGGCGTGTCTGACACCATCATCTCCCTCTACAGCGGAACCTGCGCCGGTCTCACCTTGCTGGATTGCGGTGAGGACGAGTGCACCGGTGGGGCGCCGTGGTTGTCGGAGATTTGCTACGGTGGGTTGACCATCAATGAGACCTACTACATCCAGGTGGCGACCTCGACGGGTGGGACCCCGGGACAGATCACCGTGGACGTGACCTGTCCGTGTGCGGACTACACGCCGCCGACCACCTACTGCTACACGAGCTGCCCGGGCGGCGGACATGCGGAAGGCGAGACCAACTGCGCCACTGACGTCCGCGACTGGTACAACAGCGGGTGCAACGCGCTGACGTGCACGACGGGGGCGGACTGCCAGAACGGGGTCTGCGTCGCTGGTGTATGCACGGGTGTGGACCCGCTCAACCCGCCGGTGGTGGACTTGCTCAACAGCAATGGACAGGTCTGGTGCGGCAAGAGCGGGCGGTTCACGATCGGCGGGACCAACCGTCGGGACACCGACTGGTACGAGATCAAGATCGGCGAATGGTACAACATGACCTGGTCGGTCTACGCCCAGTTCCCGCAGTTGTCGGGCCTAGTGGAGACGGACCCGGCCGGTTCGGCGAACTGTAACGACGGCACGGGTTACATCAGTCCGGCTAACTCGTTGGCTACGCAGGCCGCCGCCGGTTGCGGGGAGGTGACGGTCTCGGAAAACGCCGGGACTTACCGGTGGTACGTGGCGCCGAGCTCCACCAGCGGGCCGGTGTCCTGCATCGGACCCAACAACGAGTACTTCGCGACCCTCTGGATGGAGAGGAGCTCCACGATACCCACGCCGGGCAACACCTGCGCCCTCGCCGCGGAATTCAGCAGCGGCGGGACCTGGAGCGGGGGGCTCGACCCGCAGTTCGGCTGGACCTGGTCGGGCAATCCGGGCGGGTGCGTCTCCGGCCAAGGCCCGTTCTGCCCGTCACCGTGCTCTTTCTGGGATACGTGGCCTGCCAGCGGCGAAGTGGACGTGTGGTGGAAGTACACGGCCCCGTGCACGGGTCGGGTGACCTTCCAGACTTGCGGGTACGATGCGTTGGGCAACGCGACGCAGCCGACGAACGTGTCCACCATCCTGGCGGTTTGGGAAGGCACGTGCGCCCAGTTCAGCACGCCCGCCCATCCGCCGACCCAGTGCGAGGGTGGGACCGAGGTCTACGACATATGTGGCACTCCGACTCCGCCCAAGCCCTGGATCATGATGGACGTGGTTAAGGGCAACGTCTACTACATCCAGTTGATGACCGAGGGCAGCTCGAACCAGTACGGCATCGTTACGCTAGACGTGTCCGGGTGCGTTACGGGTTGCGCCAACGAGGCGTGCTGCCGGGGCTCGTACTGCACGATGGAACTGCCTGAGGATTGCGTGGCCACGGGTGGCCATAACAAGGGTCCGGGCTCCACGTGCTCGCCGAATCCGTGCCCGTAACGGGGACGGAGGCCGCAGACGCCTGAAGTAACTGAGTCTCTAACCCACCCGCCCGTCCCGGTGATCCGGGATGGGCGGGTGACTTTTTACTGAATTATTCATGGCCGCGAAGGCACCAAGACAAGAGGCCGTGGTTCGAGTAACAGGTCGCGCCGCTCCCTGACCCTTGACACTCGGTGTCAAGGGCTGACGGTCGCGGTTCGGATAAGATACAATCAGCGTGACGCACTACGCTAGGAAGAGTCGAATGTGTTCACGAAGGTCCCCACCGACGGCGTTGGCGATGGTGGCGTGGTACACGGTGCTGGCGACGGTTTCGGGTTGTCGCGGGGTACCTGCCGCCGCACCGCCGCGCGCCGGCGCGGAGGTCTGGCGCCTGTCCGACCCCGCCGTGCGGGTGGCCAACCGCGGGGTGGCCCTGATGGAGCGCTACGCGTACGCCGAGGCCGTGGCGGCGTTCGAGGAGGCTCTTGCACTCGCCCCGCGGTCCGCGGACCTCCGCGTCAATCTGGCGATCGCCACCTACAACCGTTCCGCTAAGGGCGACTTGGAACAGGCCGAGAAGCTGCTGGACGAGGTCCTGCGGGAGGAACCGGACCACGCCCGGGCCTGGTACTTTCGCGGCATCACCCACCAGTACGCCGGGCGCGACGAGCGGGCGGTGGCGTGTTTCGAGCGTGTGGTGGGGCTCGCGCCGCACGACGCCTGCGCGTGGTACCTGCTGGCCCGCAGCAAAGCGCACCTCGGGCAGCCTTGCCAGGCGGAGTTGGAGCGGGCCGTGGCCGAGAATCCCGCTCTGGTCAGCGCGTACTACGATCTCATGCGTCTGGCCGCACAAGAAGGCCGGCAGGAGGAGGCCCAGGGCTACCAGGAGAAGTTCGTCCAACTGCGCGAAAGCCCGCTGGCGGAGATGGTGGTCATGCCGAACTATCGCCAGATGGGTCCGCTGGCCGTGGTCCAGCCGCTTACGGCGGCGGCCGCGCGGAAGGTGACCAGCGGCGAGTTGTCGGCCGGGACGCCCCGGACCTTGCTGCGAGGAGTGGCGCCTGCGTGGCAAAAGGGGACAGGCACCTCGCCGCGCTGCCTCCGCGGCCCCGAAAAGCCGGTTAGGCTCGGAGCCAGTCCCCTTTCGCCACGGCCAGTTATGGCGAAGGTGTGCCCATATAGCTCGGGGCCGGCTGTGGCCGACGTGAACGGTGACGGTCGCCTTGACTTGGCCTTGGTGGTTCCTGGTGAGAAAGATCAGCGGAGGGTGGTGCTCCTCTTGGGTCGTCCGGACGGCAGCTTCGCCGAGGCGAGCGAATCTTCCGGTCTGGAGATGGTCCGCACGGCGGGGTCCCTGGCCTTCGGCGATTACGACAACGACGGCAAAGTCGACCTGTTCCTCGGTTGCGCGGGGCCGAACCACCTATTCCGCGGGCGGGGCGACGGCACGTTCGAGGACGTGACGGCGAAGACGAACACGGGCGGGTCCGACGTGGACACCTGCTCAGCCGTTTTTCTCGACGCTGACCACGATGGAGATCTGGACCTCTACGTCTGCAACATGGCCTCTCCTGACGGAACCTCGCCGGCAGCCAACCAGTTGTTGAACAACAATGCCGACGGCACCTTCAGCGACATTGCGGCGGAAGCCGGGATCGCCTGCCCCGGCGAGCGCAGCATCGCCGTTGCTCCGGCGGACCTCGACGGCGACCGCGACACGGACTTGGTGGTACTCAACGCCGGCAGTCCGGCGAAGGTTTTCTTCAATGATCGGTTCGGCAAGTACCACGAAGGGCAGATGAGCGCGGAGCCGATTCAAGGTGATTCCGGCGGCGTGGTGCAGGACTTCAACGGCGACGGGCGACCGGACCTGCTGGTCCTGCCCGGCCCAGGTACGACCGGCCGGCTGTATCTTTCGGACGATAGTGCTACTTGGAAGCCCAGTCCGCAATTCGATGGCTGCCTCAAAGCATTGACGACCTGGGGTGATTTCCGCGCGGCGCGTGTGGCGGACGTGGACCTGGATGGAGACCTAGACGTCGTTTTGCTCTGCCGGGGCGGGCACGTTCTGTTGAACGATGGAGAAGGGCGCTTCGTGGCGAAGCCGAACGTCTGGCCGACGGTTTTCACCGAGGAGACGATCGACGCGGACCTGGTTGATCTCACCGGCGACGGGGTGCCGGATTTGCTGCGCGTTCTGGCCACAGCCGGCGGAATGGTCGAGCTGGTCCCGACGAAGCTCACGCCGCCGGCGAACTGGCTGGCCGTCATGCCGACCGGCGACCGTGGGGCCGACAAGCGCACCCGTAGTCCTGCTAGTGGATTCGGCACGCGGATGGAGCTGCGCTGCGGGGTGCACAGCCAGGTGGTCACCTACACCGGCTTGACCGGCGGGAGGAGCCAGTCACAACAACCTTGGGTGTTCGGTTTGAATGCGGCGACCAAGGCCGACTACCTGGCGTTGACCTGGCCCGATGGCGTCACGCAGTCCGAAATCGAGTTGGCGGCGGGGACGCACCACCGGATCAGCGAAACCGAACGGCGGACCTCCAGTTGCCCAGTGCTGTTCGCGTGGAACGGGACGCATTTCGGATACGTTGGCGACTTTGCCGGCGTGGGTGGGCTGGGGTATTTCGTGGCTCCCAACGTATACGCCGCTCCGCAAGTGCTCGAACAGGTCAAGCTCGGCGCGGAACAATTGGTCGCCCGCGACGGCCTCTACGAGCTGCGCGTCTGCGAACCGATGGAAGAGGTCGCGTACGTGGATCGGCTCGAACTCCTCGCGGTGGACCATCCCGAGGGGCTCGAAGTGTACCCCGATGAGCGGCTGGCGTTTACCGGCCCGCCGCCGACGCACCGGCTGTTGTGTCCGGTGCAGCCGATCTTTCCGGTTAGGGCGCAGGGGCCGGACGGCGCGGAGTGCGCCGATCGCCTGACGGAAGTGGATCGCGTCTACGCCTACCAGCCTCCGCTCGACCGGCGCTTTCATGGTTTCTGCGCGCCGCATGCGCTGGTGCTGGATTTTGGGAATCCGTTGACGAGGGGTCCTTCTGTCGCCCCTCCGGGAAGCAGCAGCTATCTCTTCGTGACCGGTTGGATCGAATACCCGTACTCGCAAACCACCTATGCGGCGGCGCAGGCGGGCGTGACCTGGCAGCCGATGAAGATCGAACGCCAGACGGAGGACGGTCGCTGGGAGACGATCGTACCCGACGCCGGCGCTCCGGGCGGAGCGGCCCGAACCATCGCGATTGATCTCACGGGCAAGCTGCCCCCCGGAAACTGCATACTCCGCCTTTCGACGAACCTCGAGATTTACTTTGACCAAGCATTCATCGCCGCCGACCGCGGGACGGAGGGATTCGTCACCCGTAGCGTGCCATGGGTCGGAGCGGACCTTCGCCGCCTGGGGTTCCCGATGGAGTACTCCCCCGACGGCCGGCATCCGTCGATCTACACGTACGACGTGATCGAACCGACCTCCTCGTTCAAGATGCCGCGCGGCGCTTACACGCGCTACGGCCCGGTGGAAAGTCTGCTGCGCGAGGGGGACGATCGTTACGTGATTCTCGGCACCGGCGACGAGATCGCGGTGAGTTTCGATGCCCGGGCGCTCCCGCCGCCCGCGGCGGGACAGGTGCGCAGCTTCGTCCTGGTCTCCCACGCCTACTGCAAGGACATGGACCTCTACACGGCCGAGCCGGACACCGTTGAGCCGTTGCCCTTCCGACACATGAGCAGCTATCCCTATCCGCCGGGCGAACACTTTCCCGACGCAGAAGAATCCCAGCGCTGCCGCGAACAGTTCAACACGCGATGGCAACCGTAGTCAATTGTGGATTGGCCTACAACCTGAGAAAACGGTGGGCGGCGGCATGAAAAAGGACCCGAGAGGCTGGCGGCAAGCCGAAAACGGCTCCGAAGGGAGATATTCCCGTAGCGGACCGGAGGAGCACACCCTGGGTAGCGCACCTAATCTGGCCGAACAGTGCCACCCCTCAGTCGCATGGTACCGCAGGATGACGCTCTTGGGGGCCGTTACTCGGACGGTCTCCTAGCCCACGCATACGCCGTGGGAAGACGGCCTCGGGAGGACGGGACCTCACCGGCCCTGCCCACTTCCCTTGCGCTTACTCCCGCGGCGGCGTGCCGGCGTCAAATCGGCGCCGGCACCCCAAGATTGTACAGGCTCAGCAGGATCGCCGAGATCAGAATCAAGAGCACCGACAGAATCGCCATGTCACGATCTCCCTAAGTTCGTAGTTCGTCGCGTGGGCACCGCCCACCATCAAACCGCCTGCCGCAGTCGTCATGCCGCCTTCAACGGCACCCCAGAACCATGAAAGGGCGACATTCCGAGGCTGCTGGACGCTGTCGCGTGACCACGACCGCGCGGGCCCTTGACACTGCGCGTCAAGGGGAGCCTGAAGTCCGCGGCTCTTTTTCAAACTAGAAGTTATAATTGCCCGTCCGATTTGGCTCAAGTGGCCACAGCGGGGCCGCGCAAAAAAGGTCCACCCCAGGGGGCGTATACGAACCGGCCTACCGGGGACGGCGGACGGGGTCGGGCCATTTCTGTTGGCGCCCTGGAAGAATTCGCGCCCCACTTTAATGGCGCGAAACGCGCGGAGAGGG
>JBGPAW010000187.1:0-7313 GCA_041480905.1 Phycisphaerae bacterium | reverse complement strand
TGCATTCGGGGCGCCGCCCACAAGGGGCGACGCTACATCAGCTTACGCGCGTCCGTCCGCCCCGGGTGAAGAATGCGGGCCAGGCAGGAGGCGCGCCGACGAACCAGTCCTGGAGTAACTCATTCAGATTGCATCTTATCCGCGGCCCGACCGTAAGAAAGGGCGCGCGCTTTTGCGCGCGCCATCCGCTCCCTCACGGTCGCGGTTCGGTAGTCGTGGCGGGCACGCCGGAATCGCCCGTGCGCCAAGCGGTCAAGCGACCATACTCATCCGGGGAGTGGTGCGCAGCCAGCGCTCGGTCTCCATGCGGATGGTGTACGAGGAGGTCTCGCACCCGCCGCCGCCCAAGGCCAGGTCCGTGATCCCGGCGGCGATGCGGGCCTCCGGTCCGGCACCCAGCCCGGCGTGAGCGAACCGGTCATCGAAATCGTGACCGGCTATGCGGGCGAGGTTGCGCATGTTGTAAAGGATGGCACCACATTCGTACGGATCGTAGTACATCACGTTCCGGAGGTAATCTCCGATCTTGGCCTCGACGATCGAGTTCATTGTGCGTCTCCTGTTCTTGGCTTACAGAAGGTAGTTCCCTGCTATTATAACGTGCTTGCGGGTCAATGGACACCTCCACCCGAAACGGTATTCGTAGGGCAGGACCGGCTGCCCAGGGTAGGAGCCAGGTCCTGGATCGAAAGGCACGTTGCCTCCGCATGATACTCGGCCGCAGTGCGGCCAACCGCGGCTACGACCTGCCGGCGGAGCTCCGCCGGATCACCCTCGACGCGGGCGTTGACGATGAGCTTGGCCTCGGTCATCGGGCGCGCCGATGCCCGAGACAGTTCCGGTGGCCGATCGCTGCTCACCACGTTCGCCAGCGCGAGGTTTTCGCCGGAATGCAGGGCCATCTTGACGTGGGCCGGCTCGGCACCGACGGCAGCCAGATCCTTTTGGATCGCAGCGGCGAGTTCGAGCAGCAGGCGGTCGGCGTCGAACCCACCGGCTGCCGTGACCCGCCACGTGGCATTCAGCCAGCCCAGCCGTGCCTCAGCTCCGGCGTACAGGTCGTAGTCCACCGCTGCTAAGTTGCCGCCGACCGGCCCCCCGGCTTCCAGCAATCCGATCAGCCGGTCGAAACCCTCGCCGGTCCTGGCCGAGATTTCGATCACTTGGGCTTTGGGAAAGTTCCGCTCGACCAGTGCCCGCAGTTCCGTGCGGCGGGGCTGAGAGAGCGTATCGACCTTGTTGATGGCCACGATGTCGGCTTCGTTCTGTTGCATCTTGTAGAGGTAGGTCACCTTGGCGGAGAAGCCCGCGCGCCCGGTCCCGGTCAGGGCCTGATAGGCCCGGTCGGGGTCCAGGAGAGTCACGTAAGGGGCCACCGCAAAGCGATCGGTGTAGATCGTTCGGAGCGGCTCGATCACGCGACTGACCAGGTCGGTGCAACTGCCTGCCGGCTCCGCCAGGAGCACGTCGGGATGGTGTCCGTCCTGAAGTCGGCCTGCGGCGGCAATCAACTCGTCGAACCGGCAGGCGAAGCAGACGCCGGCCATCTCCTCCACGGGCAAGCCATGGGCGCGGTACGCTTCCGTATCCACCAACCCCTGGCCGAGGTCGTTGGCGATAATCCCCCCCCGCAGTCCCGCTGCTGCGTACCGGTGCGCGAGCCGGAGTATCGCCGTCGTCTTGCCAGCGCCGAGAAAACCACCCATGACCACGAAGTAGACGGGAGAGCTAACCTTCGGCGCATGGCGTGTCACGGACACAGAACACCTGCCTGCCCCTCACCGAGGGGGGCTGACATTCGCTCGGCGCAGAAACCACTTGTAAGACTGTTCGCCTTTTTGCGGCGGGCACAACCGGTAGCGGGAATGCTGGGCTGGCTTGCGGTGAGGTCACGCCTGCAATTGGCGAGGGTCCTATTCTTCCTTCCCATATACATTTTCAGCGGTTTCCTCCCTTCTGCGCGAACGGAGATAGAGCCGACGTTTCTGCTCGTATTCTTTCCAACGCTCCCGCACGGGATCCTTATGCTCGGAGGGCACGTTCCTGTAATACTCTTCGAATCCCATGTTACGTGCTTCATCGTTCAAGGCTTTCGCCTTGGCGCACCCCCATTTGCCCTTGCACGCGTCAAAAACCTTGTAGACGTTCTGCTGCGCGTGTTCGTACTCGATTCTGTGAACCTTCTTGACGTACGTTTCCCTGTCCAAGTGACCCGATTCCGCCTCGACATTGACTTTATGGAACTCGGCCCGCTGCGACACGTTCGACAATTCGAAAATCAGTTCCTGAACGGCTTCGCACTTGTTCCGTGTCTTATCAATCGTGATGCAGGTCGTTTTTTTCGTCGCGTATGGGTCGGCAGTTGATGGGTTTGGTGCCTCGATGAAGTCCGTCTTGCTGGGTTTACCGGATTCACCGAGTTTGATCTCCGGCGGTTTTCCGCCATTCGCAAGAACGGCGCTCTTATATATCTCGTTGGCGGCCGGGCAATTCTTAACCATGTTGACGAGCGACTCTGCTTTCGGACAACCGGCGGCAGCCTGTTGCGGCGTCTTCTGGGGCCCGGGCGGCTCGCCAGCGCGCAAGTTCCCATAGGTCTCGTTCCAGATCTTGCGGTACCTGTCGTCCTTGGGATCAGAAGTCAACTTTCGATTCGGGTCAGGTTCGTTGGCGTCCTTGGCCATTTCCCGGCGGACGGCTTCATTGGCCGCCTGGATGGCCTCCTTCCGAGAAGCGCGTTTGCCGCCTGATCCGCCGTTCACAGAAGCCCCTCCAACACAGACGCCAAGTGCTCGTCAATCTTTCTCATTTTCTCCTCGCCGTCGAGATCGCTCCGGCGGAGGATCTCGTCGGCCCAGGAAAACCGTTTGTCCTGATCGAACCGGGGGCCCAGCAGGATCATGCACTCCAGGTAGGACTCGATGTCGTCCTCGTAGATCACATGGTACTTCTCCGCCTCCGCCATACCTTGGCGGACCAGCGGCTCGAGCTCCTGTTCCTTCAGCCCCTGTGTTGCGATCGCCTCGGGGAAGTCGTCACGCAGATGACGGACCATGCGGGCCACGAACGCGTCCTCCTGGCTCTTGGAGAACGCCTCCATTTGCGCCTGGCGAATTCTCAAGGGAGGACACCTCCTGATCCAACGATTTCTTCGGGGGCCCGGAGCGCCCGTGCGGTGACCTTCACGCCGGACCCCTCCGGTCCGCAGGAAAGCATCACGCCCGGTTGATCGGACTCGACCAGGATGCGGCGGATCAGGCCGAAGAAGTCGCGGGCCTCCTCGGCGGTGCAGGTGGGCAGGTACACCCGCAGCACCCGCGGGTCGTAGTAGCGGAACGAGAACTCTTCGCCCTCTTCATCCTGGACGACAAAGATCTGCCGCAGGTGTGCGCGGAGCACGTCCGTGGGTGCGTCGGTCAACAGAAGGATGCCCGCGCTGCGGCCCAAGTGCTCGGCCCACAGTTCCAGGTACTCGGAATCCCGCTCCAGGGGAATCAGGTGCGGGGCCACGTGGTCGAGGTACTTGGCCAAGTTTCCCTCGAAGAGGGTGTGCAGTTTCAAGCCGAAGCGCTCGCGGGCCGCGAAGGCGAGTTCCTTGTCCCGCGCGGCGTCCACCACGGCGTACAACCGGTCCGTCGCACCCATGACATACTGAAGGTAGGCGCGGATGGGTGAGAGGGAAGTGCGAACTTTGGCCGCCATGCGCGCCGTTGCTCCTTCACACGTCTCCGCAGGGCACGCACCGCTCCACCAGGGCGGTTCCCACATGGGCCGCCTGGACGAAGGCCCGCTCGACAACACCCGCTTCGGCCGGGGCGGCTGCGGCCGCAGCCGCCGCACCTGCCGCGCCGCCGACCCCGCCACCGCCGGCCCCGCCGCCTCCGCCGCCTCCGCCGCCTCCGCCGCCGCCCGCTTCGCCGATCATGGTGGTGGGGTGGCCCAGGGTGATAACGCCGCCGTGGACGGTCGGGTCGCCCATGCGGGCGGCCATCATGTAGCCGATGAGCACGGTCGGCGAACCCATGGCGATCACGTCGGGCGGGCCGACGCAGGTGGCCATGTCCCCGACGCGGGCCGCCGGCATGAACCCGATCAGGACGGTCGGACAACACGGCGGCAGGATCGGTCCGCCGACGTGCGGCACCACGCCCGTCACCATCGGGCAGGTGTGCATGTCACCTAATCGTGCGGCGGGGGGCATTCACTTTCTCCGGTGGCCGCTTCGCGCTCCCAATCGCATGAAAACACCCTGCAATTCAGCGATGATCCAATACAGCTTCCCAGTCAATGTTCGGCCGGTAATAGCCGCCGGGTTCTTGCAGCAGCGCGGGATTGTCCGTAAGCACCTTCTGTTCTTCCGGCGTCAGTTTCGCGCCCATGTCCTGCAGCAGGCAGACACCGCGGATCTGATAGTCGCGCATGAGCTTGCCCCGCTCCTGCACACTCAGCCCGCCGGCTGGCAAGACCGACGACAGCCGCCACGATACAAAGGACCGCACCGCATCAATGGCGACCGGTGTGGAATGAGCCACCAACTCCTTGTAGGCCCACACGTCCAGGTATCGACGTTGCCCGATGTATTGCTCCGCCATTGCCATCGCCCGGTCGGCCTCGCTTTTGGCCGCTATGTCGAGCTTGCGCGACAGGTATGTGACCTTCGTATCCAGCTCCGATCGCAGCTTGTCAAGCTGACTGATGTGGGCATGATCGTCCGGCGCGGCCTTTTCCGCTTCCGTCTGACGGCGACTGGCGTCCGCGAGCCCTTCCTTGAGTACATCAAGCGTCTTCTTGCCGCCGATGCGGTCGGCGCTATCCAAATACGGCGAGGGCGTGATGCCGTCGGGGCTCTGGAGCCGCCGCCTAAGGTACTGGCTGAGCCGATCGTCGACGACCGCCCGCTCCTTGTCTTCGCCCAGCGCGTAAAGCGTTTTCATCGTGGACACGTCGGCATTAGGCTTCAGATTGGCGAACAAGACGCGCGTTACGTCGTCACGCAGCGCGTGCACTTCCTTCTTGCGGACCAGAAACATCAGGTTCGTCATGAAGCCTTCGTCCGCGACCAGGTCGCGTTCCTTGACGGCCTTGCGGAATTCACGCTCGACCGTTTCGGGGCTGAAGCGCTCCGCCTGGAGGTAGTACTTACCGAAAATATCGGCCTTCAAGGTGGTAACAAAATCCGGATCGACCGACGATGCTGTCTGTGACATAACGCACCCGCTTCCAATCAACAACGAAACGATGTAGCACTTCGACATATACTCACACGGTCCCATCCCGTTCAGCGAAGCAAGGGGGCACTCGTTGTGCGAACACGGTTCACCGCATTCATCCTGACTCGCTGGCTGCCCACCGAACCATTCGGGTTTTGCAGGTCGTGATCCCAGTTTTCCGCGGGCGGATCGCGGCCGATGAGCCGCTTCGGATCGTTCACGTCGGTCGCGTTGATCAGAGACGGGAACATTAACTGCCGGCCGCTGTCTGCGTGGAGCGAGTCGTCCAGCAGGACATGGCCGATTTCGTGCGGCAGCGCGAACGGCTGGTTGTTCGTTCCATCCGCGCTGTCTTGCCGCATGACGATCGTATTCATCATGCCGCTGATCAGTCGACGATTCGGATTCATCTCCTTGCACTCCGGGACGGTGAAGCCCAGCAGATTCGGCCGCGCCACAAAGGAACGCAGCACAAACAGATCGATGACCCGATCACCAGTATCGAGTATCTTGTAAAGGTTTCTTTCGTTAGGATGGCCAACGTGATAGTCGTCGTTCCCGTTACGGATACTCAGGTCGAGCGTAAGGCTCGACACCTCAGCGATCTGGGCAGCGTCCTGGCTGGCAACGCCCGTCAGATTGGTGATCGTGATGCGACCGCCTGAAACCAGGTCAGAGAAGAGTACGTCGGCGCTCTGTCGGTCCGTGGTTGTGCCGTCCGGGTTTACAGTTGTATTGAATACTTCTGCGGGATTCACGCTCACACGCGCCCTTATGCCCGGCAGGGCGTTCACCCGCGTCACGATTAAATTGGCTGTCTCTTCGGGCGTGTTATTCGCGGGAACGTTGAAGGGTGCGATCACGTGCGTGCTGTCAGGAGCCCGCCCGAAGCGTTGCACGTTGGTAGTAAAGCCGATTTGCCCTGGTCCCGTGCCCGCGAGATTGGCCCCCGACGAACGATTGGGATTGATATCCCCGACGGTGATCATCTCGGACGGCAGGTCCACTGTTTCGAGGCGGACGATACGATACTTCACGTGTGCTTGTGCCCACACTCGCCGGCAAAACATTTCGACGCGCCGTCTAATGTCTGCCAGTTTCACAATGCCGTCGTCGCCGGGGCCGCCGATGACCGTTTCAACGACGCCGGTCGCGACGGAGCGCAGTACACGCACGGCCAGGTCGACCGTTTGTCCTCTGTTGATGGGGACCACGTCGGTGACGCTGCACTGGGTTTGCGGCGCCGCGGCCGGGCAGCCATCCAGCACATAGGTCGCCCGTACATCCTGATCGAGAATTTCGACCTTGCGCAGCGCCGCGGCCTCGACTGCATTTCCAGCCGTGGCCGCGGCTGCGGCGGCGTCGACCATATCCGTGGTGAGCAATGTCTGCGGTTGATGTGGAGCGACTTGGTCGTCGATTTCATCGACGACGACCCGCAGATATCCAGTGCGAAAACGGGTACTCGACGCCATTTTTCCGGCTTTGATGCTCAAGCTGCGGCGTCCTCTCTCGGTAGCGGGGTTCGCCGTCGTGCCGGGAAAGTCCTCGTGCCCGTTCAGATTGCCCGCGGCATTATAAGTTGGTTTCAAGGCTTCGACCACGACATCGAGCTCCGCCTTCCGGGTCCGCAAATCGTGCACCTCGACCTTGAACGTATCTTCGTCCTCGTGTGCATCGCGGTCAAAGGTGCGATGGGCCGGACCGACGAACGCGGTATTACCTTCGCCGTCATTCCCGGCGCGGTTCGTGACGTAGTTGCTGACGTTCAACTCAGAAAGCCGCCTATCGTCGGCGACCGGAAGCGTCTGGCTGCCGTGAACGAACCGGATCAAGGCCATCGGCAGACCGGGGCGCTCGAACGTGTGAATCGCCTCGGTTTCACCCGGCTCGACGCCCTCCGTCCGGGTCGGCACGTGGACCCGATCGCCCGGCCGCAGTGGACGAGTGAGGAATTCGGCGTTTTCGGGCAGCGCGCGTAGCGGAGCACAGTTCCGAAAACCGCTGGCCACGGCAATGCTGCACAGCGTATCACCCGCCTCAGCAACGACCACCGTATCCGCTGCCGGAGGCGGAGTCGGCGGCGGTGTAGGAGGCGGAGTC
>JBGPAW010000186.1:0-7340 GCA_041480905.1 Phycisphaerae bacterium | reverse complement strand
TCAGGGCGACGACGACGGCCAGTACGTACCACGACCGGGTCGGCGTGGTTTCCACGACGCGATCGACCAGGTAACCTAACCCGCCCGCAACAATCGCCAACCAGCGGAGACGGATAAACCACTGCACGCGCATCATGGCGCGCAGGGCTCCCGTGCGATACTCGCCTTTGGGCAGCAGCAGGCGTCCGATGAGAGTGGGGTGGATACGCAGGGCGTCGCTCATCGCGGTGGCGGGCCTACTTGCTCAGGACTTCGTTGATCGCCGACAGCAGCGTCTTCGCGTCGATCGGCTTGTCCAGGAACTTCTCCGCCCGGATGTAGTCGGTCCCCAACTCCCGGGCATAGTCCATTCCCATCATGGAGCCGATGGCCGAGATCATGATAATGGGAACGTCCTTGAGCTCGTCGTCTTTGGAGAGGTCGTAGGCCAGGTGGAACCCCTCCGACGGCGAGCTCAGCATGATGTCCAGCAGGATCAGATCGGGCTTGTCTTTCCGCGCCGCGGCCACCCCTTCGGGGCCGGTGAGACAGCACGTCACCTGGAAACCCTTCGGTCCCAGCATGGCCAATACCGCATGGTGCATGTCGGGGTCGTCGTCGATCAGCAGAATCTTCTTGGAGTCAGGCATGACCCGTTGTCCTCCATCGCTAGTGTAGGACGTCCAACAAAGCATAACTTAGCCGAGTCGAAAAAGGAGACATTCCTGATTTCGGTCGCCTCGGCGACCGTCCGGGGGAGGTCTCCCGCTCGAAATCAGGAATGTCCCAATCCTGTTCGACACACCGATTGCGATCTATCTTGCGGGGCGGCACTCCAAAGCAGCGAAGGTCTTTTCTCAGCCCCCGAAAGGGGCGGCATTCGGTAGCCAGGGGCGTTAGCCCCTGGAAACCCGAGAGCGCGCTGCCCCAAGCCCTGGAAGGGCGACACTCTTCTTGGCAAGTGCCGTGTCGCCCCCTTCGGGGGCTCAGGGTTCTCGGTATCTCGACCGCCAGGGGCTTGCGCCCCTGGCTACCCAATTCCGCCCCCTCCGGGGGCTGAAGGCGGGTTCCGCCCGCCGAGGAGGTTCCCGGTAAAAGACCCCGGCCGGCGAGCAACGCAACCTGAGGGCCGAACACTCTTGTGAATGTCTCCTTTTTCGCGCGCATCAGCATATTCGCGGTAACTCCTCCCCGTACGGTCGTCGCACCACGCGCCGCCCGCCGGTCACGGTGAGCATTTCCACCAGGGGCGGGGCGGCCTCGGTTACCCGCCCGATCACCGCGGCGCGAGCCCCCAAGGGGTGGCCCCGCAGGAGCGCCAGCACCTGGTTCGCGTCACGCTCGGCTACGCACAGCACACACTTGCCCTCGTTCGCCACGGTGAGCGGGTCCAGCCCCAACAACTCCGCGGCGTGCCGCACGACCGTGCTGATCGGCAGGGCGGCTTCGTCAAGCTCCACGCTCAAACCGGTCTCGTCCACGATGTCCGCCAACACCGCCGCCAGACCGCCCCGGGTCGGATCGCGCATGAACTTGACGTCGCAGCCGGTGGACAGAACCGCCTCCACCAGTCCGTTCAGCGGGGCGGCGTCGGAGCGGAGCACCGTCTCGAACGCGAACCCCTCCCGCACGGACATGATACTCAGACCGTGCTCGGCGAGCACGCCGTTGATGATCAACTGGTCACCCGGCCGAATGCGGGCGGGGCTCAGATCGGCGCCCGGAAGGCGCTCGCCCACTCCCGCGGTGGTCAGAATCAACTCGGGACCGCGCGGACTAAAGTCCGCGGCTCGTGCCGTGCGACGTTCGACGACTTTCGTATCACCCGTGGCAATACAGGTATCGGCCTCTCGGGCGGCCTGGGCGACGGAATCCAGAATCCGGTCCACCAGTTCCAGCGGGGTGCCCTCCTCGAGGACCATGGCCAGGGAGAGAGCCAGGGGTTTGGCCCCCATCATGGCCAAGTCGTTCACCGTCCCGCAAACGGCCAGGCGGCCGATGTCCCCGCCGGGAAACTCGAGCGGCGTCACGACAAAGGCATCGGTCGTAAACACCAAGTCCCCCGCGACGTGCCCCAGGACCGCCCCGTCCGTCAGGCTGTCCAGCAGAGGGTTGCCCAGCTTGGGCAGCACATGGGTGCGGATGAGGGCCTGCATCAGTTCTCCACCGCCGCCGTGGGCGAGGACGATCTGCGGCGTGTCAAGCTGGTCGGTCATCGGCATAGGAAATATCCTCACCCGTCACGCGCCGCGCGGGCTGAAGCCCGCGGCTTGTTTCGGGCGTCGATCAGACACTAGGCGTACTTGCACGCCGCATGCCAGGAGCGCCGTACTTGAACCACGCGGCGCAGGTGCCTTCGCTGCTAACCATACACGGACCAATAGGTTGCAGCGGGGTGCAACTTGCGCCGAAGAGGTCGCACTCCGGTGGCGCCACCTTCCCCTGAATGACCTCGCCGCAGCGACAGCCGGGCGGGTCGGCGTCGGCGTCCAAGGCAAGGTCGAAACGAGCGAGCGCGTCCCAACGCGCGTACTTTGGCCGAATCGCCAGCCCGCTCCGCGGAATCACGCCCATGGCCCGCCAAACCGCGTCGGACACTTCGAACACTTCGTTGAGCACGTGCAGTGCCGTGGGATTGCCGGCGTCCTGGACCGCGACCGCGTAGACATTCTCCAGCTTGGCCTCACCGCGCTCGATTTGTCTGACCAGTCGCGCCAGCCCCTGCAGGATTTGCGCGGGTTCAAACCCGGCCACCACGCAGGGACGATGGTGGCGCTCCACGATCGGCTGATAGGCTTGCGCGCCGATGATCACGCTGACATGCCCCGGACACAGGAAGCCGTCGAGCGGAACGTCCTCCGCTTCGAGCAGGGCCTGCATGGCGGGAACGACGAGCTTGTGCGCGGGCAGAACGCAGAAGTTCTCGAGGCCGCGGGCGCAGGCTTCGAGGATGCCCAAGGCCGTCGCCGGCGCCGTGGTCTCGAACCCCACGCCGACGAACACGACCGTTCGGTCGGGGTGGCGAACCGCCAGTTCCAAAGCGTCGCGGATGGAGTAGACCACCCGCACGTCGGCCCCAGAGGCGCGCCGGGTCTCCAGGCTGCCGTGCCGGCCGGGCACGCGCAGCATGTCGCCGTAGGTCGCGACGATGACCTCCCGGCGCTCGGCGATTTCGATAGCGGCGTCGATGTAACGTTGCGCCGTCACACACACCGGGCAGCCCGGACCGCTGATCATCCGCAGGTTCGGCGGAAGCAGGGCGCGCAGGCCGCTGCGGAAGATGGCCACCGTGTGCGTGCCGCAGACCTCCATCAGGGCGACGGGCCGGCCGATGCGCTCGCACGAGGCGCTCAGTTCCGCGCGGACCTCAACAATTGCGGATTGCGGATTGCGGATTGCGATGCTCCGGTTGCGGATTGCGAATCGAACTCGGAGGTCTGAACTCTACACCACTCCCTCAATCCCGGCCTCTCGGAGGTAATCCCAGGTCTGGCGGGCATCGGCTTCGTCCAGTCGGTTGATGGCGAACCCGGCATGCACGAGAACCCAATCGCCGACTTCGGCTTCCGGCGTCAGGGCCAGGCTGACTTCCAGTCGATTGCCTTGGAAGTTCACTTGGGCGAGACTGCCGTCGCGTTCCACGATTTGTCCTGGGACCGCCAAACACATGTTTACCACCTCTCCAGCCAACGAACCGCGGGGGGTAGCCATGTCCGGGACCGCCACGCATGCCTACCCGCGGCTGCTGTCGCAGCCGCGTGAAGGCACGGCACCCCCGCGTGCGGCGGCGATGACGGCTTGACCGAAGGACAGACCGGCATCACCCACCGGCACGCGCTGATGACGCAGGACCGTCATTCCGCGACGCTGTAGTTGGGCGGTCAATCCGTCATTCAAGCGGCCATTGAGGAAGCAGCCTCCGGACAGCGCCGCCTTATAGATTCCCGTCCGGTCGGCCACCATCTCCACGGTGGTGGCCAGCATCGTGCTCACGGTTTCGTGAAAGTCCGCCGCCAGATCCGGCGTATGCCTTTTACCCAGAACGCCGTCCACCAGGGCCCGGATCGCCGGGGAAACGTCGATGAGGATGCGGCTGCCCTCGTCCTCCGGCGGGAGGACCACCTCGAATGGCAGAGCCCGTCCGGCATGGCCGCGTTCAGCGCACCGTTCCAAGGCCACCGCCGCTTGCGCTTCAGTACGGTTACACGCGCACAGATCGAGCAGGAAGGCAACGGCATCAAACAACCGGCCCAGGCTCGACGTGGGCACGCTGTTGACGTTGCGCCGCAGCATCAACTCCACGGTGGCAAGGTCCGGCGCGGGCACGCCCGCGAAGAGTCCCGCGGTCTGGCGCGGCCAGTCGTCTCCATACGCCGCTCGAACCAGACTCAACGCGGGACGCCAGGTCTCCCGCGCCGCCGCGTCCCCGCCGGGAAGGAGAAAGTACCCTAAATGGCCGACGCGGTCGAACGTCTCCAGATCGCACGTCAGAACCTCGCAGCCCCAGATGGCTCCGTCCGTACCGTAGCCGGTCCCGTCGCAGGCCAGGCCGATGACGGGTCCGGTTTCCCCGTTGTCCGCCAGGCAACTGGCGATGTGGGCGTGATGATGCTGCACCGGGGTGCGGGCGTGGCGTGTTTTTTGGGCGAGCGCGGTCGAGAGATAGCCGGGGTGCAGATCGTGAGCGATGGTCACGTGCGTGCCGGCAGCGCCCGCTTCAAACTCCTCCACCGCGGCAACGAACCGTCGGTAAGCGCCGGCATCAGCCAGATCGCCAAAGACGTCACTCGAGTGAACCTCGTCCGCCTTCATGAGACTGATGACGCTCTTGAGGTCTCCGCCCAAGGCAACGATCGTCCGGTCGGCCGGTAGGTGAACGGGAGCCGGGCGTGAACCGGCGATGCTGGGGCAGTCAAGTGTAGGACTACGGGTGGCCATCCTTGCACGTACCTCCAGGGGTGCCCCGGCACGACGCAGACCAATAGGGCAAGCGGGGTATCGGATAGCCGCAGGAATAGGCGGGAGGCCGGCAGCTAGTCTGATCTAATTATAGCCTGCATATAAAGTTACGGTTCTGAGGCATAACCTCCGGCACGTCCGATGCCTGGGTTTGGGGATAATCCCCAGCGGGTGAGGCTTTTTACGTTTGTGAGACTACGCTGTGATGCCGAAAATGCGTCCGATGGCGCCGCCGGCGATCACCGAGAGAATGGCGGAAATGAATGCCGCCAAGGCGCCCAGGAACTGCGGTCCCATCAACCAACCGTCGATATCGTTGAACATTTCGTATCTCCTGTTCTCGCGTGGTCGGCATTATACCGCCGCGGCGGGCTAAGCCAAGCCTCTCGTCCCGCGAGACGTCGCGCTCAGCGCACCAGCACCGCGGTGGCCCAGGTGGAAGGGTCCACGTACCAATAGAGGTCGTCCCCCACCGTGAGGTACTGTTGCCCGTGGTCCCGATCTTCGAGGATGTAATAGAAACCGATCCGGCTGTGTTCATCGGGATCGAAGCCGGCGAGGGCGGCGGCGGGAACATGGGCTTCGAGGCGGTAACTCGACGACGTCACCCGGGCGGCGACAGGAATGAGACCGGGCGCGACCGGGGGCGCATTCTCGCGAGCCCGCTGGATCGGGACGGCGGCTGCGGCGGGCTGGTTGCCTTTGAGGCCGCCGCCGGTGGGCATGAAGTAGAATTGCTGGCAGTAACGCGACGCCCGTTTGCTGGTGCGCGTGTCGCGCATGTCGGTGCAAATCCGCAAGGCATCGCTTTTCCAGTACCGCTGCGGGTCGCAATGTAAAGGACGGGACTTACCGCCGACGGCCGTGGCCACGAACAGGCCGGCATCGTTCCAGCAGGCGTAGACGGGGGCGAAAGGCTCCATTCCTTCCAAGCGACAGAGCGGTGGGAGCAAAAGCTCATCCGACCAATCCGCTAGATCGCCGGTGATCCGCGGCGGCGCGGCACGGTACCGGAGCGGAATCTCGAAATCGAACAGAAAACGCGTCGGCACCAATTCCATGTTCAGGACCTCATACCTGGGTGGCATACCTTCACGCGGATGTGACGGCAGCCGCGGGTAGGCATGTGCCATCGCCCGAAACATGGCTACCCACTTTCTGCTTCATAGGTTCACCCACTTCAGTCCGCGGCTCGCCGGAGGGCGTCCCACGCCCCGCCGCCGCACGCAAGACCTCCACAAGTTGGGACGGATCGTTGTCCGTCAGCCTCTGCACCCAAAACTGGACCACGTCGTGGTCCTCACGCGGATGTATCTTCGGCTCCTTGCCCAGGCGGTCGACTTGCACGAAGGTGAAGGAGCTCCTGGGCACCTTGAGTTCCACGCGCAAACCCCACCGTTGGTTGGTCACGATACTTCCGAATGGTCTCCCTTGCCCAGCGGTCCTCAAGGCGATCGCCACTTTGCCGGTCCAGATCGTTTCGATGTCGGGGACCAGCTTGTTGAAACGACCAAGCAGTTCCACCAACGCGGTCGGCTTCCACAGGACGTCGTATTGTTTGGTGATCCCCCGTTGGGAGAGGTGCCACTGCCGGCCGTCGGTCTTCCACGGCTCGCCCTTATCCGGGGCCGACTGCGTTCTCTCGACCATTTGAAAGTATGCTTGGGCGGCTTGGCGCAGGAAGGACTCGAACGCCGCCTTGTCGACGTCCTTGAAGTCGTGCAGGTGAAGCCGCACGTCCTCGAAACTGCGACTGGATTTACGAAGGACAACACGCGACCCTTGCCCGTAGATCGGCAGATCGGTGCGCTCGTCGAGCGTTTTGACGGCGAGTTGGTCGATCAACTTGCGCTCGTGGAACGTGCCGATAGGGACCCGGACGTAAACTTGCAGGAGCCAGCGGGCGCCGGTGAGGGCGTGCATGAACCACTGGGTCTTGCTGCCCGGGGCCTTGATCTCCACGTGGGCCCGATCGTTCCAGTCGGCGGGAGCGAAGCCGCCGATCTTTTCGATGGTCTCCACCCACCAGATCAGGAGCTGGGGATCCCATTGGACCGGCCTGCCGCAGTGATCCGTGCGGAGGACGGTGTGCCACTGGCGGCCGTCACGTTGCCAGGGCATCCTGGTCGACACGTCGCCTTCCTCGAGACGCACCGGTTTTTGCATGTCGATTTCCGCACGCACGTGGGCCGCAAGATCGTAGACGGGGCGTTCGACGCGCGGTCCCGCGGCGAGGATGGGTTTCAAGGCCACCCCGGTGTGGGAGGCGCTTTCCTCCGCGACCGTTTCGGGCGGGCCGCACACTACGACGTAGCCGCCCGCGTCGCCGGCTTCGGGGCCGAGGTCGATCACCCAGTCCGCCGACTTGAGGACGTCGAGGTGATGCTCGATGCAGACCACGG
>JBGPAW010000185.1:0-7381 GCA_041480905.1 Phycisphaerae bacterium | reverse complement strand
GCTTGACGACGACGGTGGGTCCGCCTCCGGCTCGGCGTACATTTTCCAGCCTGACCCGGAGTTCCCGCCCCATTGGGGCCAGGTCGCCAAGCTGGTCGCTGCCGACCCTGCGGCGGATGACCGGTTCGGCGTCTCCGTCGCGCTGAGCGGCGACACCGCCCTCGTCGGGGCTTCACACGACGAGAGCTTCTCCGGCTCGGCGTACATCTTCCAGCGCGACCAGGGTGGGGCGAACTGCTGGGGCCAAGTCAACAAGCTCACGGCCGCCGATGCCGCCGCGGGTGACGAGTTCGGCAACTCCGTCGCGCTCAGCGGCGACACTGCCCTCCTCGGGGCGCTCTACGACGACGATGTCGGTGATGACTCCGGCTCAGCCTACCTCTTCAGACGTTGCCCGGAGTGCTCGATCATCGGCGCGGCACCCTGGGTCGAGCGGGCCAAGTTCACCGGCTCCGACACCGCGGCGGGCGACTGGTTCAGTCATCACTCCGTCGCGCTCAGCGGCAACACCGCTCTCGTTGGGGCTGTCCTTAACGACGGCGCCGGCGACAATGCTGGTGCAGCCTATGTGTTCCGAATCCTTCGCGGTGACCTGGACGGGGACGGCGACGTGGACCTGGCCGACTTCGCCATCATGCAGGCGGATTTCACCGGACCGCGTCTGCCCTGACCGCGCCACGCCAAGGGTGCGTGATCGCGCATTGTCGCTCAATGGTGTTGATCGGCAGGCTGACTCCCCGGCGCGAATTCGTCGGGTGTGGCCAGAGGTTTTAGCCAACCGGGAGGGCGAGGCTCCCGCCGGGCCCACCGCAGCGGGCGGAACGGGCGGACATGCAGGTCGATGCGCATGGGGAAGCTCCGGCCGGCCGCTGGTGAACGGTGAGATTCAGGGCCGCGCCCTTGAGGGCCATCAACGGGACGTTCGCCCGGTTGAACCGCGTGGCGAGCTTCTCCAACAGACGCATGAAACAGAGGTTGGCGGTCCCGACCCGCAAGGAATCGGCGTTTCCGACTCGCGGGAGGTCGGCGGGCGGGATCTCCGCGTTCCCTGACGCCCTCGGTGCCAAGGTCTTGTCTCCGGTAAGGATCGGCCTGCGCGATGCCGGCCGCTATGAAGTTATCGGGCTTCGGGACCGGCCGGTGGCGATAATTCCGCCGAACGCCGGGGGAGGACGGGCTTAACCTTCGAGCGTTTTGGCCCATTCGGGCAGGCTGAGGAAGAGCTTCTCGCCTTCCGCGCCGAGCTCGACGTTGCGGCGGGCCATCACCACTCGGGCCGTTTCGACCAGCCGGCGCGGATCGGCCTGCGCCAGCCCCGCGTCGGTCAGCCAGGCGAACGAAGGCACATACTTGGGCACCACCGCGGAGGTGAAAACGTTCACCCCGAAGCCGATCGTCGCCCCGGTGGGGATGCTCTGGTTGATGCCGATCTTGGTGTGATCGCCGATGACGGCGCCGAGGAGACGCCGCCCGGTATCGAGGTCTTGTCCGCCGAGGCGCATGCGGATCGAGCCGTAGGTGTTCTTCAGGTCGGAGTTGGTCGTGCCCGCGCCGAGGTTGATCCAGGAGCCCAGGTAGGAATGGCCGAGAAACCCATCGTGCTGCTTGTTGGAATGGGCGCAGATGATCGTGGCGTCGATTTCGCCGCCCACTTTGCAACACGGCCCGATGCTGGTGCCCCCGTAAAGGTGGGCGTTCGGTTTCACCAACGACGCCGGTCCGATGTACGCGGGGCCTTGGATGGTGGCATGCGCCTCGATCGTCGCGTTGTAGCTGATGTGCACCGGTCCGGTGCTGGCGTCGAGATAAGCCGTCGGTTTGATCGTCGCCCCGTGCCCGATGTGGACCTGGGCCATATTCACGATCACCGCCGAACTGCTGACCGTGCCCTCGATCCCGTGGGAGCTGAACATCCAGTCGTCTTCCAGGATTTCGCCGTTCCTGGCGATCAGGTCCCAGGGATACCGCACGAGAAGAGCCTCGACCTCCTCTTGGGGCACGCCGTGCAGCATTTCCCGCGTGCGGTCGGCGTCCAGCAGCACCGCTGGCGTCAGTCGCCGGGCGAGCGGCCCATCGCAGGAGACATACGCCACCGCGCCATCTTTGGTCCCAACGAAAGGGGCGGGTTTGAACTCCGCGGCTTTCTTGACCATCCACCGACCGTTCACCAGAACGGTGTCGCCGTCGGCTGGTGCATTGACCGGTACCTGACACTGCTGCGCGGCGTGGGCGGCGATCCAGTCTCGCGTCCACAGGCCGGCGATGGGTTGTTTGAGCCGATGGGCGGCGCGATCCATCATGGTGCGGCGCCCGCACAACAACTCGCCTACCGTCCGCCAGTAAACCAGCGGCCCGAAAGCCCTGAATCCGTGGTCCTCGAAGAGAACGATTCTGGCCATAATGCAGGTACTATATCACTGCCGGCGCCGGGTGCCAAGGGGCCCATCGTGCCGTGGGGTGAGCCGCCGCCGGCTGGGGTGAACGGGTCTAAATCGGTGTGGTGCGCCGGATCGCCTTGCGCGACTTGCGCCGCTTCTTCTCCGAGGGCTTCTCGTAGTAGCTGGTTCGCTTCATGTCCCGCGTGAGACCCTCGCGCTGGCACAGGCGCTTGAAACGCTTGAGCATCTGCTGAACGGATTCCGATCCCCGGGGTTTGATTTTGACCACAATACCTCCGCTTCTATCCTGTTCACCCGGACACGTCCGTCAACGCGTCACCGCCGGACACGCCCAGCCCTACGAACAACGCTCTACCGTTACCCATGCCCTCGGCCGAGAGCGGAAACGGGTATTCTAACACAGTCTTGGGAATGGCCAAGCCCTCTCTCGTGACCGCCGGGGCGGTGGGTCATGGCGTCCCACTCCCATGAATCGGGGGCGGATGTAACTTATTGGGAAAAAATAAGTTATGATCTTGTACGTCACCCCGAACCGCCGGGATGCGTTTAGATCTTCACGAAGATGCGTTTCCGATACCGTGGGACCATCGGCACGAGCCTGAGGTTTCCGCGTAAAAACGAGGAGCGAGAGCACCGTAGCCCTCGCCCGCTCGCAACCACGCCAAAGCGTACCGACGGCGGTCGCATTTACGCGCTGCCGTTAGGGTGACTCAACTGCCCCTCCAGTTCTTCGAGGATGCTTCGGATGCGGGCCTCCTTCTCTCCGCTAGGGACCAGCCAGCGGACCACGCTGTCCTCATGGAGGAGTTTGGCGATCCGCCGGTTGGCCAGTATGACCGTGGAATGGTTCTTATTGCCCATGTGCCGACCGATCTCCGGGTAGCTCATGGGGGTGTGTTTGCGGGCTAGGTGCATGACGATCCCGCGGGCCAGGGCGATGGTCCGCGTCTTGCGCGAGGTGTGCAGGTCCGCGGGGGCCAGGCCGAAGTAAATCGAAACGATGGCTTCGAGGTGCGAGAGCTGCAATACGGGGAGGGTGCGCTCGACGAGATCGCGCACGGCGTTTTCCGCCAGGGCCACCGTGAGGGGCGCACCGGAAATGTCGGCCAGCGCCACCAGCTTGAGCAGGGCTCCCTCCAGCTCGCGCACGTTGGACGAAAAGCGGTCGGCGACATATTCGATGACCGTGTCGGGAATCTCATGGCTCATTCGCTCCACCCGCTTTTTGAGGATGCCCACGCGCAAGGACTTCTCCGGCGGATCGATCTTGACCACCATGCCCGAAACGAAACGGTTGACCAGGGACTCCGAGAGGTGCCCGATGAGCTTGGGATGCGCGTCGGAAGCCATGACCACCTGCTTGCCCTGCCCGGCCACGGCGTTGAAGGTGTGCAGGAACTCCTCCTGGGTGGCCCGCTTGTTGGCCAGGAAGTGGATGTCGTCGATGGCCAGAACGTCCACCGGACGGTAGCGATGGCGAAAGGCATCGCGTTCGCCGGACCTTACCGCGTAGACGAACTGGTTGGTGAAATCTTCGCCGGTCACACAGACGCAGGTCAGGTCGGGTCGATGCTCCCGCACGTGGTTGCAGATGGCGTGGAGCAGGTGGGTCTTGCCCAGGCCGCAGGCGCCGTGGATGAACAGCGGGTTGAACTGGGTCGCGGGGCTGCGCGCCACGGAGAGAGCCGTGGAGTGGGCCAGGCGATTGGATTCACCCACGACGAAATCGTCAAACCGTCCGCGCAATTCCGGGCCCGCCGGCGCCGTGCCCCGGCGGCGGTGGTCCCGGGCCACCCGCTCGGGGTTGTTGGCCACGTAGTCCACCTGCGAGTCCGGTTGTTTTTTGCGCAGGGCTTTGGCCAACTCGGTATCGATACCGAAGGCCACCTGCACCGGCTTGCCGGTCACCTCCTGAGCCGCCTGCCGGATGGTGTCGGCGAAGTGGTTCTCGAGCCAGCCGCCGATGAACTGGTTGGGGACGGCCACCTTGACGAAACCGTCGGCGAAGGTGAAGCGGGTGGCGTTCTTGAACCAGACCTTGTAGCGTTGGGGACCCACCCGGTCGGCGATGACGGTTTCGAGTTGACAGACCGGATCCGCAGAGCAAGTCGTCACACCAGGCTCCTTGTCCCATGCTCAGCCGCACGGGTCGGGTTTATCATGTCATTCGATTGACATCAAGGCGATGAAGCCGCGTCCCGCCTCCAGCGCACCTGATGAATTGGACACCTCACACTGCTCCAAAAATACCCGCGCTTCGGCGCGGCGTCAACCCCAAAAACTTGAACCGATGTTGTCAACAGCGCTCTGTCTATCGCAGCACAAGTAGTTAGGCGACCAAAAAAAAAATTTGTACACCGGTTGCCCACCGAGGAATCGACCTTTGTGGACAGGGCGTGGAAAACTTCGGGTTCGGCCGGACCACGCGCGGTTTCACAATGAGACGGCGCTTCGCGGAGGCAGGAGGCCAAAGGCCGAAACCTTGCGGAGGAATGAAGTTAGCGCGGGCGGAGCGCGATCCAGGCTCGACGCCGTCCGGTCTCGACGAACCCCCATTTCTGGTAGAGGGCCCGCGCGGGGGTGTTGACGCTGTCGACCGCGAGCGTCACGCCGGCGAAGTGGCGGGCCATCACTGCGTCGTGGCACCGGCGCATCAACGCGTGCCCGACGCCGTGGCGGCGGAAATACGCCGCCACGCCCAAGTAAACCACTTCCCAGAGGTTGCGGTCCGGCCAAGGCGAGAGCAACAAGACGCCTGCCGTCGCGTCGTTCCCGCGGGCGAGGAACCAGAGCGAGGGGTCGTGACAACCCGTGGCTTGATGACCGGCCAGGACGTCCTCCGTCCGCCGAACGCCGCTAAGAGCCGCACAATCAAGACTTTCCGTGTAGGTTTGTTCGAGGGCACGGAGGAAGAGACCGCGTCGCGCCGGCGTGTAGGTCAGCAGTTCGAGATTCGTCGCTTCGCCACCAGGCGGGACCGGCGCTCCGCGCACCCGATCGGCGTAGATCAACTCCGCCAAGAAGCGGAAACCCGCGGCGGAGAACATGTGCTCGAGGTGGGTTTCCTCTGGCAACTGCAGCGCTTGGAGCATAACAAGATCTCGCTGCCACGCTGCATGTTGTAGTTCGCGGAGAACGCCTAGCATGATGTTGCGCCCCGCGAGAGAATCGGAGAGCCGACTCAGATGGACGAGGGCGTGCCGACCGGGGGATACGATGGCCATCCCCGCGGCACAGAGTTGCGCTCCGCGTGAGGCCGCCACCAACAGATCCAGGTTCATTTGTTGCGCGGATACGGAGTACTCCAAGGTGCGGAGGCGGCGGTCTACGTCCGCATCGGGCCGAATGTGTCCCGAGAGGATCAGGCGCAGCGCCTGCTCCCGCCTGGGGTCCCCGGAAGCCAGCACCTGGATGGTCTCGGTAGCTTCGCGGGTGCTCATTTCGGCGATTGTAGTGCCCTATCCCTCGGAGAACAAACAGGTTGCACGACGGTGGGGGCCATCTATAATCGCCGAGCCAGTCATAGCCAAGGGGGAGCCCGCTATGGTCTCCGGTCCCGGTGGAAGCGCGCGGTTGAGGAAGGTGATGAGCGTGTTTGCGGTTGGAGGGCTCGCCGGCTGGAGCGGTTGCGGCGGGGCGACGTCCCGAGCAGACGTGTCCCTGGAATCGCCCGATCCGTCCGTTCGCGTCCGGAGTGTGGTCCGCGCGGCGGAAAGCAACGAGGCTTCGGTGATTCCGTTGCTCGTCGATCGGCTCGAGGACGAAGACGAGGCGGTGCGTTTTTACGCGATCCTGGCGTTGGAACGCTTGACGGGGACACGTTTGGGCTACAAGTACGGGGCCTCCGAGGCGCAACGGCGTGCCGACGTGGAGCGCTGGCGGCGGTTCCTGGTCGAGTCCGAATGGAGAGGGGCGACCCCGGCGGCGGCGACAGGGCGTTAGAGGGGTGTAGCAGGTTGGAAGGCGAACCGAGCGATTCCGTCAGGCTCCGTATATCGGCCGATCCTCGCGAAATGCCGCAAGTGCGTGAGACTTTGACGGTTCTGGCGGAGCAGGTGGGATTCGAGGCTGACGCTACGGCGCAGCTCGTTCTGGCCCTCGACGAGGCCCTGGCCAATGTGATCAAGCACGGTTACGGGGGTCGGTGCGCGGAACCGATCGACATTTGCATGACGCCGTTGTGGGAGAACGGGTGTGGGGGGGTCCGCGTGTCGATCCGCGATTTCGGTCGCCAGGTGGACCCCGCGGAGATTTGTGGGCGAGATTTGGACGACGTGCGCCCCGGGGGTTTGGGGGTCCACATCATGCGGAGCGTCATGGACGAGGTGGAATACGGGCGCGCCGACGAGGCGGGCATGCGCGTGACGATGACCAAATGGGTGAAGCGATGAGTACGGTGGTGAAAGAAGTTCGTCAGCAAGGCCGCGCGGCGATCGTGGTGGCGCAGGGGGAAATCGATCTGCGTCATTCGCCCGATTTCCACAAGGTCCTGGTGAAGGTGTGTGAAGGGCGCCCCAAGGTGTTGGTGATCCACTTGGGCGAGGTGAGCTACATGGACTCCTCGGGCGTCGGGACGCTGGTGGAGGTTTTCCGGCGGACCAAGGAATACGGCGGCCGCATGGTGTTGGTCGCGCCTACCGAGCGGGTACGCAGCGTGTTCGAGATCACCAAGCTGGACCGGTTTTTTACCATCAAGGCTTCCGAGGCGGAGGCTTTGCTCGGTGAGGATGGGAGTACCGGACGATGAGCGGGAGCGGGCCAGGCCCGGTGGAGGCGAAAGACCGGCGGGTGCGGGCGGCGATTACGGCATTGGGGGATCGGACGGCGGCGGCGCTGGAACCTGGGGCCGGCGGCATCCGTTTCGTCGGGGGGGCCGCGCTGCTCTTCGGGGACGCGTGCCAGTGGTGCTTTCGCGGGCTGTTCATGCGCGGTTACAAGCTGGGGCGGCGCTCGCTGGTGGAGCAAACGGTGCGCGTGGGGGT
>JBGPAW010000184.1:0-7396 GCA_041480905.1 Phycisphaerae bacterium | reverse complement strand
TAGACGAACACCACGCCGGGATAGTCCTGCTCGAGCCGGTCCATCGCCGCCAGATAGGTGTCAATGCCTCCCTCGGTGTTGTCGCTCACGCCCGCGCACCAGGACCACATCACCATGTTGATGTCCACGTCCCACGTGTCGAGCACCTCGCGGGTGATATCCACCCACCCCAGGTCTCCTTCGTAGCCCAGGTCCACCGAGTCATTCTCATGGATTTGAATAGTGCCCTCGCCGGCGTTGAACCCGCAGCGGCCATCCTCGGCCTGGAGCATCTGCATGCCGGTGATGATCTGGCTGCCGTGTGACGTGTGGCCGTAGAAGATGCGGTAGCCGCGCTGGACGGCTTCCAGGGTCGCCGCGGGGAGGCTGTCAAAATCGGTCGGCGCGGAGTGGTCCACGATGACGGCCCCGGTTGGCGCGGCGTTGTCATTCGCGTTCTGGTTGCCCACGGTGTTGTCGTTGCCCCCGCCGTTGTGATTCTCGTTCAAGTTCTCATTGGTGTTCTGGCTGACGTTGGCGTTACCCTGGTCGGGACCTCCGCCCGGGCTTCCCGTGCACCCCCCCGACCACGCCAAGCCTAGACCGGCGAGAAGAATCCCCCCGGGGAACAACCGCAGTGCTCCGGTTCGGATGAACAGTGCGTGGAGAAGAATCCTCATGAGAAAACCTCCTTACCCGAGTCGGGCGAAAATCGAGGTCATACTACAGCCGTTCTTCAGCTTATTCAAGAGGAAGCTGAATCCTTATAACGTCTAACAAACGGGGGACCGTGGAACCCGCTCTCGCATCACCGTGGGTTGGTTCGGAGCTGAGCCGATCCCGACGCGCAGCTTCGCGCCGGGCGTTGCCGGATATGATCAGGCGTGCAGCTCTACGATGTCCTGGTCATGCAGGACGTGGTCAAGTTGTACGTTCTGTCCGTCGGCGACGGCATGGCCCCAGATCCGCGCCGATGGGATGCGATGCTCCAGCCCGTGGAACACCTTGCCGGCCAGGTCGTGGACGTTACTGCCGGCCGGGAGAACGAAGGGTTCTTCGAGGTCCGGCTTTTTACCGGGCGGCTTGGCGTAGATGCGGATCACCCGAATCAACCTGAATAGCAGCTCCGGCACTCGCGCCATGAGGCTGCCGTCGTGCGTCGAAAGCGGTTCGACGCGGAGGCGCGCGCCGAAAAACGCGCGGAGCATCTCCAGATTCTCGCCGGCGCCCGCCACGTCGATCTTGTTGGCCAGCACCAGCCCGGGAACTCGCCGCATCTCCCCCGCTTCGTCCGGGCGCGCCCGCGGACCGTCGTGGAGCTCGAGGTGCCGTTCGGCCAGGTGGTTCAGGCACGTCTCCACGTCTTCCAGCACGGAACCGCTGGAAAGGTCCGCGACGATAATCAGTGCATCGGCCGAGCGCCACAGACCGGGAAAGCCCGGGGGCACATGTTCGCGGGTCACCGGCGGCGTGTCGATGAGCTGAATCTGGATGTCCTGGTAGGGGACCATGCCGGGCACCGGCAGCGCGGTGGCGAAGGGATAGTCCGCGATCTTCACGTGCGCGTGGGTCAAACCGCCGACGAGGGACGATTTGCCGACATTGGGCGTGCCGATCAGGGTGACCTGGCCGGCCCCGGACTTGGGAATGCAGAAGGGGTCAGCCTTTGTCGAACCCTTCTTGCCGCCCTGCTGGAGGGCCTTGCGCGCCGCGGAGAGCTTCTTCTTGAGATCAGCCTGTAGTTTCTCGGAGGATTTGTGCTTGGGCAGCTCGCGCCACATTTCCTCCAACGCAGCCAGCTTCTCCTCCGGTGTCCTGGCCGCCCGGTAGGTGGCCTCCGCCGCGTGATACTGCGGGGTCAAATTCGCCGCCATCGTCGCAGCTCCGGCCCCAGTATAGCGAAATCGTTGAGCTACGGCGCCTTATTCCGCGGAAAAAATCGGAATTGGCGAATACGAAACTCCCGGCTGGGGTGTATTTCCTTGGGGATAAGCTCATCGGGCCGCTGGGCGGCGAGACAGAACTCGCGGCGGGGGTGTGGCAGAACGCCGGATCCCGGGTCGCGCGGACCTTTGTTTATTATGGGGAAGGTGCCATGAACCTGTTTTTCAGACAACAAAAATCGTCGAAGCCGGTGTGCTTGCGGTTCTCGGGACGGTCCTTGCGTTGGTTGGCGTTTTTGGCGGCCGGCCTGGTCATTCTATCAGGTACGGCGCCGCCGGTCTGGGCCTCTCCTCCCAGCAAACACGCCTATGAACAGCTTCGGCTGCGCGGGAAGACCACCTTCTTCGAGGTCCCGCTGCCCGAGGGAGTGGATGCGCCTTCGTCCCCGGACAAAGTGTTTCCTACCGTCGGCACCAACGGAATGCTCCTCGTGCTGCTGGTCGACTTCAGCAGCCAGGCGGGCGTCAAAACCGACGATAATTTCGAAACGCTGCTGTTCACCGGAGCGAACAGCATGGCCGACTACTACTCAGAAGTCTCGTACAATCAGTTCTCGGTAGAGGGTGAGGCCTACCCCAATACGGGATGGTATCGCGTCTCGCAGCCGGTCTCGTACTATGTCAACAGCAACGGCGGTATGTATGACACTTATCCCAAGAACTCCCAGAAACTGGTCAAAGAAGCAGTCCTTCTGGCTGACTCCAACGGCGTGGACTTCTCGAAGTATGACATCGACGACAACGGTTACGTGGATGTGGTCGCGGTGGTCTTTGCCGGCTACGGAGCCGAATACGATGGCGACGATAAGAATAAGCTCTGGTCGCACCGGTGGAAGCTCAGCGGCGGCAACAACGGCCCCGGAGCAATAACGGTCGACGGAAAAGTGGTGGACGACTATTTCATCGCGCCGGAGCTGGCCGGAGCGAGCGGGACGACCATCGGGGGGATCGGCGTTTTCTGTCACGAATACGGCCACGTTCTGGGCCTGCCCGACTTGTATTCGACCGTCTGGGACTCATACCAAGGGACCTATGGGTATAATTGGGGTCTGGGAACCTTCTGTCTGATGGCCTATGGAAGCTGGGGCGCCGACTGGGATACGCCCACCAAGCCGACCCACCTGTGCGCCTGGGCCAAAGCCCAGCTCGGCTGGCTCACCCCGACGAACGTACCCTGGGACCTGCTCGACGAGCAGATCCACCAGGTGGAGACCAACCAGGACGTTTATCGCCTGTGGACCAACGGGGAACAGGGCAGCCAATACTTCCTGGTGGAGAACCGTCAAAAGGTGGGTTTCGACGCCGATCTGCCTGGCAGCGGGCTGCTGATCTACCACGTGGACGATAACGTCAAGAGTGGTAACTTCGATGGTGACTCCGGTTATTACTATAGGAACAACTGGGACGACAATCAGCTTCAATGGGACGAGAAGCACAAGTTCATCGACCTCGAGTGTGCCGATCAGAGCGGCGCTGACCACACCGCGAACGCCGATGTTCTGGACAGTACGGGAGCGGAAGGATCGGCCGCGACCTTCTTCTCGAGCACGACGGATGCCACGTTTGGCACCAATGGGATCACCAAGCCCTCGAGCCTAAGTTATAGCGGGGCGGACACCAACGTAGAGGTCAGCGACGTACGGGCCTCCGCGAACCCCATGACCGCCGACCTGCTGGTCGGGCTGACCCCGCCGCCGGACTTGTGGATCAAGGACTGCCCGACCGACAACGGGCAACAAAACCCGCCGCAGCCGCTCTGCTCGGACTGGTGGACCAGCGACGATATCTGGATCGACAACAAGACGAACTGTGCCGAGCCCGTACATGAGGACGCGCCCGTAGTCGACGGGAACTACATCAACACCCTCTGTGTTCGCGTGCGCAATCGCGCCCCGCAACCTACGGCGGTGGCGGGTACCGTCACCGTGAAGGCCTATTATCGGGACAACTCCACCGGACTGGTCTTCCCGGGACAAGGGGCCGGGGCGGCCACCCTCATCGGCACGAAGAGCATCGGCGCAATTCCATCTGGGCAATCCCAGATTACCTCGTTCACGTGGGACATTCCCGAGCCGCCGACCACGGGCGGTCACTACTGCATCGGCGCCATCGCCACGAACCCCCGCGATCCGCAGACCTCGCAGGACCCCTGGCGGGACAACAATGTCGGGAGCGTAAATATTCTTGTGCTGTACGCCCGCGCCGGCTCTGGCAAGTCCTCTGGGGGCGGCTTGCGGTCGTGCGTGGACCCGACCGAACCGGTGGTGGCGGATTTCAACATGGAAAACCCCACCACCCAGACCAAGCAGATCGTCTTCGTGGCGGATGCGGATGTCCCGCCCGCGTGGACCGTGGAGTTTGAGGACCAGGTGACGCACGAAGTGTGGCAGGCGGACGAAGTTCATTACGCCGTGTTGGCGGCAGGCGAGGTGCGACCGGTGCAGATGCGCGCTTCTCCCGTGAGCGTCTCGCATGGACAGAGCGAGCGGGTGCGGGTCGTCCAGTATGACGAGAATTATTACCCCTCCACTTATGGCATCATGGGGGGGATTGATTTCTGGATTCGCGTGGACTGCTATCCGCCCATCCTGATCGACGATCTGGTGGCCATGACCGTGCTGGACACGGGCGGCGAGCCGGGCGCCGCTCCGTTGGTTCTTCTGGACTTCACCCCCGTCACGACGGACGTTTTCGGGAACCCGGAGCACGTGGCCTACTACAACGTTTACCGCGACACCGATCCGGACGTGGTCCCGGGACCGCTCACCCGCGTCGCGAGAATACTCCAGGACGCGAACCCGGGCTTCTCCGGCTGGCAGTATTACGACGACGCCCCTCAGCTTGGGCCCTGGTGGGACCGCCGCACCGAGTACTATTACGTGCTCGGGGTGGTAGATGAAGCGGGCTACGAGTCCGGCTACTCCATCGTGGCCGGGACGGGCAATGTTATGGACAACGGGACCATCCGCGCCACCATGCACGAGTTCGGCGGCAGCGGCCAACGACTCCCGAGCGGTGAGCAATCCAGCGACATCACCTGGTTGGCCTATTCCCCCGACCCGCAGGTTGATACCTGGCAAGGCAACCTCCATTACAACGACGGAACCGGCCTGCGTAACCACTTCCTGTCCCCCGGGTCAGGCGACTTCGAGGTGCTCGAGGCCGCCCACTATGTGGCGGGAGAGGTGTTCTCGCGTATCGCTAACTCTGACTTTGACATCAAAGCCGGACACCGCCTGGAGGGTCGGCAACTGATCACGGTGCTGGAGATCACCAATATTTCCGGTGGCGCCCTCACCGGCGTGGACTTCGCCTGGATGCTCGACGCCGACCTGGTGCTGGCGGACACCGACCCCCGGGAGCCGTGTTGCGTGAATTATCCCTGGGTGGGGCACGGTTCCGCGCGCTGGTTCGGCGGCGAAGGCCAGGGCATGCAGACAAATCTGAATCACTGTGCCGAGATTGTCCCCGCCAATCTTGAGGTGGTGCACACCGCCCGGATGGACGGCTCGGGGCTGCCGGGTTCGTGGACGGTGGGCAACCCGAGCGGCTTCCAGGGCTCCACCTGCGCGTTCGACGGCCAAGATGACGTGTGGGACAGGTACCTGTTCAATCTTGGCTTTGACAATACCGAAGGTTGTGCGGGGTTCAATCAGGACCTGGCCATCGTGACCGACTTTGATATCGCCAGTTGGCCGAACGGCACGACGCACACCGTGACGTACACGTTGACGTTTGGCCAGCCGGGAGATCCGGATGCCGATGGGGCCATTGATCTGGCGGATTACGGCGCCTTCTCCGACTGCCTTGGCGGACCCGCGGGGAGTTCGATTACGTCTTCCTGCCAGACCTTTGATTTCGACTGCGACGATGACGTGGACCTTGGCGACTTCGCCACGTTGCAGACGATGTTCACTTGTGGGAACGGCGTGATCGATGGGGACGAGCAGTGCGACGACGGCGGGGAGTCGTCCACTTGCGACGACGATTGCACGGCGGTCGTGTGCGGCGACGGGATGCGCAACCCCACGGCCGGCGAGGAGTGCGATCCGCCCAACGGCACCACCTGCGACGCCAACTGCCGGCGCATCCCGACGTGCGGCGACGGGTTCGTGGATCCCGGCGAGGAGTGCGATCCGCCCAACGGCACCACCTGTGACGCCAACTGCCAGCGCATCCCGGTCTGCGGCGACGGGTTCGTGGACGGGAGCGAGGAGTGCGATCCGCCCAACGGCACCACTTGCGACGAGAGCTGCCAGCGCATCCCGATCTGCGGCGACGGGTTCGTTGACGGGAGCGAGGAGTGCGATGAGGGGGGCGAGTCCGCCACCTGTGATGCCGACTGCACCTTCGCAGTCTGCGGCGACGGCACCCTCAACGTCACCGCCGGCGAACAATGCGACGACGGCAACACCAACAACGGCGACGGTTGCTCTTCCACCTGCCAGATCGAGCAACAGCCGTTGCCGCCGTGCATGATCCTGTTCGAGCCTCCGGATCCGACGTGCCCGAACATGGGACCCGTGTGCGGTGCGTTCTTCGTCGGCGGTGAGGGTTGTGTGCCTCCGCCGGGACCCTGCTTCCAGACGCCTCCTCAGGCGTACCTGGTGCAGCCCGGTCCGCTGTTGAACATCATCCTTTCCGGTGACTTGAACCGGCTGTCGGTCTTCTTCAGCGGCTTCATGGGCAGCATGGGGATGATGGTGTTCTATGACGCCCAGAACGCCCAAGTCGGTCCGCCCTTGTTCACCAACGGCGATTGTCAGTTCGGGCCGCCGCCGCCGCAGTATGTGGTGTTTGGCACGCCCGTGCGGCGCATCGAGGTCCAGGCCAACGGTGGCTACGTCTGGATCGACAGCCTCCACGTGAACCCGCCGTAACCGCGGCTGAGCCGTTCGCAGCAGCGTTATCGGTCAAGGGCCGCTCCTCCCGGGCGGCCCTTGGCTTTGCGCACGTGTCAATAACTTTGTCGCCCGGGTCTATTCATCTACGGAGGAGACCGCGATGCACTTATCGGCCGGGACAAGACTCAGGCCCGCCCGGTGGGTAGAATCCGTAGGGAAAAAGGCCGTCGCCATGCTGCCGACGCGTTCCAGTCTGTTGTTGCGCATCAAACGGGCCGATGACTCGGTGGCGTGGCTGGAGTTCGACCGTCTCTATCGCCCGCTGATGTTTCGCTATGCGCGGGCCTGGGGGCTGAGCCATGAGGACGCCGAGGACATCGTGCAGCAGTGCATGGCCGCGCTGACCCGCAACCTCTCCCGCTTCGCCTACTCCCGTGAGAAAGGGGGATTTAAGGCGTGGCTGCGGACCACGGTGGACAACGCCGTGAAGAACCACTTCCGCAAACGGGACATGGTCCAAGCGAAAACCGCCCAGCTCGCGGCCGCACCGGCGCCGGAAGAATCCCCGGCGGAGTTGTGGGAAACTCACTGGGAGCAGGAACACCTTTTCTTCTGTCTGGAGCAATGCCG
>JBGPAW010000183.1:0-7480 GCA_041480905.1 Phycisphaerae bacterium | reverse complement strand
TCAGGGCTTGGAACTGCCTATCCGCCCCGTTAACCCAGGGCGTTGCCCTGGGCTGACCTAACCGGCCCTTTCAGGGCCGCAAAACGTTTTTCCTCCGCCCGCTTTTGCCCTTGGACGAGCGGCGGTCGCCATCGGCTAAAATATTCTGCGTTCCTACTTAGGAACCCCGCAGATGAGGAGCCGTGGGTGTGGGCTGGAACTTCGGCATCACGGGAAGGCGAGCCTCCCGGCGAGCCGGGGTGTGCAGTTTCGGCTCGGCGGGAGCCTCGCCCTCCCGGCTTGCCAGAATCTCCGGCCACCCCCGGACTCCTCAAGGAGTGGCGTTCTTCATCGCCGAAGGCGGAGCGATATGGTAAGCTGATAGTCCATGTGGGCTCAGATCGGCAAGTATGTGGGCGGGAAGGTGCTTGGCGCCGTGCTGGCGGTGTTGGTGTTCGGTTGCGGGTTGTGGGCGTGGAAACACCCGGAGGAACTTCGGGCCATCGGGCACGTGCTCAAATACGTGGCCATCTGGGTCGGCATCGGGCTGGTCCTGCCCTGGGCGGTGTTTCCCGTGATGCCCTGGGTGGTGAAGCGGGAGTCCAACGTAGCGGGAGCATTGCTGCTGGCCGGCCTCACCGCCGCCGACGCCTTCATCGCCTTGCTGATGACGGGCGTCCGAGAACTGGGCACACTGACCTGGCTGGTGCTGTGGCTTGGATTCCTGTCCGCCGGGGTTTATAATTTTGTGGTCTGCAATTTTCAGGCCAACCGCATCGAGGATGCTCTCTGACCGGACGGGACCAGGGGTCGGCCCATGCCAGCGGTGAAACCCGGCGATCGCATCAACAACTACCTGCTCGAGGAACGGATCGGGGCGGGCAGCTTCGCGGAGGTCTGGCGGGCCAAGCACCACGTCTTCAATGAGGTCGTGGCGATCAAGATTCCGACCGACCCCCAATACGTGCGTTACTTCCGGCAGGAAGGGGTCGTGGTGCACGGCCTGCAACACCCCAACATCGTGCGGGCCTTCGACATCGACCCCTACGCCGATCCGCCCTATTTGATCATGGAGTACGTGGACGGACCGTCCTTGCGCCAAGTGGTGGAGGCCCACCCCACCGGTATGCCGATCGCGGCGGCGGTGGAGATCATGCGGGGGATTCTCTCGGCCTTGATCTGCGCCCACGAGGCCAGTTTGGTCCACCGCGACATCAAGCCGGCCAACATTCTGCTGCACCGCCCGGGGGACGATATCGCCAACATCCGGCAGCAGGACGTCAAGGTGGCGGATTTCGGTCTGGGGCGGACGGGGGGGATGACCACGGCCTCGATCCTGCAATCCGGCAGCGCCCTCACCCAAGACGGCAAGGACATCGCCGGAACGATCGCCTACATGTCGCCGGAGCAGAAGGTCTCCGGGGAGGTGGACGGGCGGAGTGATTTGTACTCTTGCGGCATCGTGCTCTTCGAGATGCTGACCGGCGTTCGGCCGGAAGGCGGCGAGTTGCCCAGCTCGTTGCGGGCGGAGGTGCCCCCGTATCTGGATGGAGTGTTCCAGCGTTGTTACACGCGTTTGGAGCGGCGCTTTGCCTCGGCCCGCCAGATGACGGAGAGTCTGGCGGATCAGCGCGGGGCCTTGCGGCCACCGCCTCCTCCGCCCACCTCCGTGGCGGAAGGGCCGGCACATGGCGGGGCCTGCCCGAGTTGTCAGGAACGGATCGGGCCCGAAGATCAGTTCTGCATCCATTGTGGAACGCAGCTAGTCGAGGCGGTCCCACGTTGCTCGTCGTGCCAAGCTTTTGTCAACCAGATGGACAACTTCTGCATCTTGTGCGGCACCGACCTGCGGGTCCAGGCGAGGTCAACCAGCGAAGGATGAGCGGGAGGCGAGGCCATGACGGTGGAACTGTGGGGGGTGGGCCTGTTTCTCATCCTGCTCATCGCCCTGTTTTTTTACTTAATCTTGCGCATAATGTGGGCGGTGGTTCGGGGGGTGGGGGCGTTGTTGGGGCTGGGCGGCCGGCCGCGCCTCACCGGGGAGTCGGGGAATGTCGACCGGCCCCTTCGTGCGAGTTTCCGGCCCGGTGGTGGGCGGCTGTGCCCCAACCCGCTCTGTCAGCGGACCAACGTGGCGGCGGCCAACTATTGCGCCCAGTGCGGGCAACGCCTATGAATGCGGAATGCCGAGTCCGAACCGCGACCGTCAGGGAGCGGCCTAGGAAGCCGACGGGGTACTCCGCTCTCTTACGGTCGCGGTTCGGACCTGCCAGCCGGCAGGCGGAGACGTTACGCTCCGCGGGACGCTCTCCACTAGCGGGTAGAGACTCTCGGTGGTGGACGACTTGGAGCAAGGCGCGCGGGAAGCGCTGAGGATCGAGACGGAGTTTCTGGCCGGCGTCGAAGCCAACTTCGAGAACGCCAAGGGTCGGTACTTCCGCGGCTCGATCTGGCAGACCACGCGGGATGACGAGGTCGAGACGCTGCGGGCGGCGTTGGCCCGCAACCGTCAGGCTGACCACCGCGAACTGCTCAAGCACATGCCGCACAACCGCCGCGTGACCGTGCACGGATACGAACGGACCTGGTGGTTCGGCAAACGACGGACGGGGCTGGCCACCGCGTCGGTGCTCACCCCGCTGGAGCATTACGCCAAGGGCGAGGCGGGTGCGGTTCCTTCGGCGGACGCACCGGATCTGCGGGACCACGTGCGGCGGATCGCCGGTGACGGGAAGACACCGCACGTCATCGGCGTCTGTTCGCCGACCGGCTTTACCGATGCGGCGAAACAGATGCGGCCCGAGCTGCCCAACGTGACCCTGGTCCTGGTGGAGCCGGACGCCCGCGGCGGTTGGCGGGTGAGCCCCGCCGCTGAGGGAGTGCCGGACTACCTGCTCAAGATGTTCGACCCGGAGGCGATGAACCAGAAGATCCAGCGAGTCCGGGAGGAGATCGCCAAACACAGTGCGGACCTGCTCACCGGGGGTTTGTCGGCCAGGATGCTGGCGGAGCGCCTCGACCTGCCCGAACCCTTAGTGGCGGAAGCGTTCGCCCGGGCCACGGCGGCCGATCCGGAACTGCGGCTGTCGAGAAAGTCGGGGGAAACCCTCTTGTTCCGCGGGGCTTCCGCGGTAAAGCCGGAGCGTAGCGGCATGGACGTAATCGAGAGAATCAAGCAGTTGTTTTCGCGGGAGGGAGACGAGGCCCGGAAGATTAACGCACTGGCCGAGCGCCGGGCCTCCCTGGCCCAGCGGCGAGACCGTCTTTACGAGGACATCGGCCGGTTGGAACAAAAGGAGGCTGAGCTGCTCGATGAAGGCAAGCGGACCTCCTCGCAGGTGGCCCGGAGGCGCTTAGCGGCCCAACTCGCCCAGTTGCGCAAGGACATCGCCCGCCAGAACACCACCGCCAACATGCTGAACCAGCAGATCAACATCCTCAGCACCGACATCCACAACCTCACGCTGATTCAGCAGGGTCAGGCGGCGGAATTGCCTTCCACCGAGGCGCTCACCGAGAATGCCGTGCGGGCCGAGGAAATGCTCGAGACACTCAAGGCCGACGCGGAACTGGTGGGCAGCTTTGAGACCGGACTGAACGAGGCCCTGACCGGGGCGGAGGAGTTGGCCATCCTGAAGGAGTTTGAGCAGGCCGACGCCGCCCCGCCGGCGGTGACCGCGCGCGAAACCCCCGCCGCCGCGGCCCGCGCGCCCGCCGAGGAGACCCCGGCGGAGGAGACGCTTGACGAGTCACCGGGGCAAAAGCATGGGGAAAAAGCCGGCCCGGAAGCCGGGTAGGATAGTGCGTCGAACCGAGCGTAACTTATCCGAACCGCGACCGTCAGGGAGCGGCGGGAGCAACCGACATGCGGAACCGCTTCCTGACGGTCGCGGCTCGGAAAAAAATACGACGCATCGATTGTGACACACTACATTAGTTGACTCCACGCGGCGGGCGCCGTGCGAAATCGGAGTACGAAAAACAACGCGAGAAAGCCGATGGCATTCCTCGACTGGTTGGTGAAGACCAAGAAACCGCTGTCCCGTATGACGCGCAGCGAACTGCGGCGGCAGGAGTTGCTGCTGGAGAAAGAGCGTACCCGGCTGGTGAACCGCGTCACCAAGTTGGCCAAGGACAAACAGGGGCTCTTCGAACGGGGTGCGGAGGAGAAAACGCCCGAAGTGCGCCGGATGCTCGCCCAGGAATTCGAGACCAAGACCACCGAACAACTCATGCTCGGGCGGCAGCTCAACATCCGCAGCAAGGAGCTGATGACCGTGTCGCGGCTGCGGATGATCCGCGAGAACGCCGATCGCGCCAAGGCGACCGACGGCCTGTTCGGCTTGGTCAGCGAGAAGGACCTGCTCCGCCTGGGCCGGCTGATCGAAAACGACGAGATCAAGGCCGAGGTGTATCAGGAGCGCCTGGACGAGATGCTGGCCATCGGGCGGGCGGTGGACGAAGGGACTGTCGGGCTGTCCGAGGCGGGGCAGACCGTGATGGACATCTGGAACAAGATGGACGTCGGGGCCATCGCCGACGCGGGGGAGGCCTTCGACGAGGCCGACCGCCGGGTGCGCGAACAGCACAAGGCGGCGGAGGCGTGAGCGCGATGAGCTACGCGAAACCGTTACGACGATCGGTGCACGACCGCTGGCTCGGCGGCGTGTGCGCCGGGCTGGCCGAGTATTTCGGGCTGGACCCCGCCGTGGTGCGGGCGGCGTATGTTCTGCTGAGCATCCTCTCGGCAGGATTCCCCGGCACACTGGTGTACCTCATTCTGTGGATCGTGATCCCGCAGCGCGAGTATTACTGAAACGCTGAGGACTCAGCCCATTGCGGATTATGGATTTCGGGTTGCGGGTTGGAGTTGGAACTCGGGACTTTGAATTTCGAACTCTGAACGACGGTGCGGCATGGGACTGTTCAAATCCGAAGAAGAACGGCGTATCGAGCGCGACATGAAGGTCCGGCAGGGCGTGCGGCGGATCGAAAAAACCATCCGCGAGCAGGGTAAGTTCACTGAGGAGTTCATTCACAACGCCCAACACGCCCGCAAGATCGGCGATAACGCGCAGTACCAGTTCATCCGCAACTCGCTCAAGAAGACCGCTACCATCAAGCGGATGCTCGAACGCCAACTGCTCAGCGTGAAGAACGCCATGCTGATCCGCAAGCAGGCGGAAGCGTCGGCTGACTTTGCCCAGGCCATGGGCATGATGGCCGCCGAAATTGGCAAGCTGTTCGGCCAAACCGACCTGGTCAAGACCCAGGCGGACTGGGAGCGGGCCATGGCCCAGTCGCAGAGCATGGAGGAGCGCATGGGCATGTTCCTCGACGCGGTGGAGGACATCGCCGCCCAGGACATGGAGCTGAGCGCGACCAGCGAAGTCGTGAGCGACGAGGAGATCGACCGCATGATCGAAGCGGAGACCGAAGCTGAGCATCAGAAGGAGCTTGATCGCCTGAGCAGCCTGCGGGCCGAACTGGAGGGGCTAAAAAAGGAAGGCGAGAAGCAGAGGTAGCTCTCCGCTATCGACGGTCAGAGGGCTGGCAAGGAGTCGGGGCAGGTCAGGCGCTTAAGCCTCGCTAGGGGTCCTGTTCACCCCTCGACGCCCCTGCGGGGGTTCGTTCACTCCTTTACGCCAGATAGTTCACGCCCACCCCGCCGCACAACCACCGATAGGCGTCGTGCTCCCCACACCGTCGATCCAGCTTGCGACCGTTTCCCACCCCCTCTGCCGCCGCGTACCACCACAAGGCCACCAGCAGCTTGGGGTCCGTGGCGGTGAAGGTGGCGATCCGCTCGTCGATGTACTGCCCCCCGTTGACGTGGTATCGGATCCGGGCGTCGCAGGTCGGCCCCGGGCAGGCTCCGGCCCGTTCCTCGATCACGTTGGCTCCGTCGTAGGTGTAGCGCGTGGTCACCCCCGCCACCGGATCGACGAACTTGATCCGCCGCCCCAAGGCATCGTACGTGTAGTTGGCCAGGGCGGCACTCCCACCGAGTATGCCCGCTACAAGGGTGCCGACCGTCGCGAGGGGGCACATGGACATCGCGGCGAAGGTTCTCACCGGGCGATTGCCTCGATCACAGCCTTCGAACCCGGGCATCGGCGGCGTGCGACTCATTCGCCTCTCGTCAAGCCACAAGCGACTCGGCGCGTATGACGGTCATTGCTCCGGCGCGTTGCAGTAGAATCTGCGGCGCTCCAGAACCTGGCGCTCTGGGTTCACGACGCCAAGGCGGATCGTGTTCTTGGGGAGGTCGATGCCGACGTAGTTCATGTTCCCGCTGCACAGGTTCACGCACGTCGCCGCGCCGCCTGAGTTTCTCGGTGCCCCCGGGCCCACCTGGAGCGTGGGCATGCCGCCAGGCGACGCACTACGCCCCCAGCAGCGCGTCGGTGAATTGCATCAAATCCGGGAACTCGGCTATCGGGTCGGCCGCCAGTCGGTTTTCTTCCCCCAGACGGTTGATCCACACCCACGGGATCCCCAGTTGCCGGCACGGCACGCCATCAAGATAGAGGCTTTGGGCGACGTGCAACAGGCACCCGCGATCGTCCTTCACCTGGGCGAGCGCGCGAAGAAAATGGGCATGGCCCGGCTTGTAAGCGCGGACGTCCTCCGCCGTCACCACGAAGTCGAAGTCCACGGCAAGATGCCGCGCGGTCTGCGCAAATAGATCGCGGTCGATGTTGGACAGCACTCCCAGCCGATGGGCGACTTTCAGGCGCAGCAGGGCGGGATTGGTGTCCGCGAACGGTGGCCAGCTCGGCAGCGCGGCGGACAGCGCGCCGCGCTGTTCGGACCGAAACTCGAGGCCGAAGTGATCGGCCAGTTGAGCCAAGGCGGCGTCCAAGACCTGCCGGTATGGCCTGTAAGCTGCGCTCTGAATAACCGGCTCAAGCCGATGATATTCCGCCACGGCCTCCGCCGGATCGACGCGGCCTCCGGCGTCGCACGATTCGAGGACGTGGGTCAGCTCGCCGCGGATTCCCGCGTTCCAATCCATCAGCGTGCCATAGCAATCGAACGTGATGACCGCGATGCGGTCGGCGATGTCTTTGAGCGGCGTCATGCTTGTCATTCTGTCCGCCGGCGAAGAAGATGGCAACGTGACCAGCGGACTCGTGCTTGATGACTGTTTCAAGGAACATCTGACCGGAGCGGGGCACCCCGAATCGCCGGCGCGGCTGGACGCCGTTCGCGCCGCGCTCGACCGGGCGGGACTGAGCGCACGGATGGCCCGCGTGCCGGTCACGGAGGTCACAGACCGGGACGTCTTACGCATCCACGATGCGGACTACCTTGGGCGCCTCGCCCAAGCTTGTGCCGACGGGGCGCCTTACATCGACGTGCCGGACAGCGCGATCGGCTCGCGCAGCTATGAAATCGCCCGGTTGGCCGCCGGTTCGGTTCTTCAGGCGGTGGAGGGCGTCATGGCCGGGCAATGGAAGAACGCCTTCTGCGGCGTTCGCCCGCCGGGGCACCACGC
>JBGPAW010000182.1:0-7498 GCA_041480905.1 Phycisphaerae bacterium | reverse complement strand
GCGAACGCATTTGAAGAAACACGGGAACATCCTTAAGCGTCTGCTCATTCACGCGGCGGGCTTCAATCTGAGCCTGATCCTGCGCGGGCGGTTGGGTCTGGGGACGGCGCGGGGTCTGCAGGGCCTGGCCCGCGGCTTCGCCGCGCGCCTCTGGGCATGGCTATCTCGGCTCTGGCAGTGGCTCTGGCCACACCTGCCGCCGGAGACGCGGCACACGGTTCGCGAGTCAGAGATGGGTGGACCGGCGCGCTGCGCCGCGTGATCCGAACCCGACCACGGGAGAACGGCTTTTACCACGGACTGCTAGCCGTGTCGAGCAGGATTTGGCAGCCCTTCAACAAAACCCCGCGCTGGTCCGCTCCTTTTTTCGGGCTCCCAGTGTAGCCTATTCTACGGACTGATTAGTAAGTGTCGCTCTTTCAAGACGCCGGTCAACACGGGCTATCCCGCCCGCCGCCTGTAAAATCCTATCCGGTGAAGTAGTCCCGCCGTCATTCGACCGTATAATATGGCAAATCAACCCGTTTGCCGGGATGACTCCTGGGGTGGACGTTATGGGTTGCCGTGCTTACCGGCGTGGTCATTCGCTCTGGAGGGGTTTAGCGGCTGGGTTTTGCCTGGCGTGGGCTGCCGATGCGCCGGCCGCCCCGCCCGACCTCTACCGCCTTCCCGACCTCAAGCTGCTGCAAAACACCTTCGCCGACCTGGCCGAGCGCGTGAAACCCAGCGTCGTGGCCATCCGTACCTATCGGCATCCGGGTTTATCCCCCACCAGCCCGGATCAACCGCTCCCCAGAGCACCGCAGAGCTTCGGGAGCGGCGTGATCATCCGGCCCGAGGGACTCATTCTCACCAACCAGCACGTGCTCGAGGATGCCGATCTCATCAAGGTCATCCTCTACAACGGGAGCGAGTACGAAGCCCAGATCGCGCAGTACGACGTTCGTTCGGACCTGGCCCTGCTCAAAATCGACGTCAAGCCCCTTCGAGCGGCCGCGTTGGGCGACATTCAGAGCGTTCGCGTCGGGCATTGGTGTTTCGCGGTGGGCAATCCCTTCGGCCTCGCCACCAACGACTCCGGCAACGCCGCGGTCACGTTCGGCAACGTGGCTGCTCTCGGGCGCAGTCTGACCAGCGAGCTGGACGCCACCGACACGCGTTACTACGGTGACCTGGTCCAAACCTCTTCCCCGATCAATCCCGGCAACAGCGGGGGGCCGCTCTTCGACATCGACGGGCAGGTGATCGGCGTCGTCACCGCGATTGTGTCGCGCTCGGGGGTTACCGAGGGAGCCGGCTTTGCCATTCCCATCTGCGCGCGCACCCGCCGGATTATCGACACGCTGGCCGCCGGGGAGCCGGTACGCTACGGCTATCTGGGCGTGGAGGTCAGCAATGTTCCGCCTTCCGTACCGCCAGCCGGCGGCGCGGCTGCGACGCGGGGTGCGCTGATCCGCAGCCTGAGCGAGGAGGACGGCCCGGCGGCCCAGGCGAATCTCCGGACTGACGACGTCATCGTGGAATTCGCCGGCATGCCCATCGACAATGCCGACCAACTGGTCCGCGTGGTGGGGATGACCCCGGTGAACGCCCAGGCCAAGGTGCGCTACGTGCGCGAGGGCACGCCCGGCGAGACCGTGGTGACGCTCGCGGAACGGCCGGCGCCGCGCCAACCGGTCCAGACCGCCGCCGATGCCGGTCTCCGCACCCTGCACTGGGAGGGGGCGCTGCTCGCCGAGATGAACGACGCCACCCTGGAACTGCACCATGTGACCCGCTCCGAAGCCGGCCTGGTGGTGACCAAGGTCGAAGCGGACAGCCCGGCCCAGAAAGCCGGGCTCAAGGCCCGCGACATCATCCTGCGGTGCAACGGGACCCGCGTCCGCGACCTGGGGGACTTCGCCGCGGTCCAGGCGTCCAATCCCCCCCGCATCAAACTGGACCTTCTGGGCGGCAAGAGCGTTCGACTCACCCGATAGGGCGAACCCCTCCGGCACCATGTTCGCTCCCCATTGACGAAGCCTCCCGAACTTGAAACGATGTCCACCAAGCTCCGAGTTCTGAGTCTGGGCACTCAGCACTCGGGACTGATTGGCCAAGGACCGTCGGATGACTTCAAACGAGATTCGTCAGCAGTTTCTCGACTTTTTCCGGGACCGCGGCCACGCCATCGTCCCTTCGACGCCGGTCGTGCCGCTGGACGACCCGACGTTGCTGTTCACTAACGCCGGCATGAACCAGTTCAAGGACGTCTTCCTGGGCACGGGTTCGCGCAGCTATGTCCGTGTGGCCGACACCCAGAAGTGCATCCGGGCGGGTGGCAAACACAACGACCTCGACGACGTCGGCCGCGACACCTACCACCACACGTTCTTCGAGATGCTGGGCAACTGGTCGTTCGGCGATTATTTCAAGAAAGAGGCCATTGCGTGGGCCTGGGAATTGCTCACCGCGGTCTGGAAAATCGACAAGAGCCGCCTGCACGCCACGTACTTCGGAGGCGACGAAGGCCAGGGGTTGGCACCGGATAGCGAAGCACGCGACCTGTGGCTGTCGGTGACGGACGTCGAGCCTACGCACGTGCATCCGGGGGGCGTGAAAGACAACTTCTGGGAGATGGGCGAGACGGGACCGTGCGGCCCGTGCAGCGAGATTCACATCGACCTGACGCCGGACAAGTCGGGCGCTCGGCTGGTCAACGCGGGCGACCACCGCGTCATCGAAATCTGGAACCTGGTGTTCATCCAGTTCAACCGCGCCGCGGACGGCAAGCTCACTCCGTTGCCGGCCAAGCACGTGGATACCGGCATGGGCTTCGAGCGCCTCTGCGCCGTGCTGCTAGGCAAGACCAGTAACTACGACACGGACGTGTTCGCGCCCCTTTTTCGCGCGATCCAGGAGCGAACGCGGGCTCCCGATTACCAAGGCACGCTGCCCACCAGCACTGACCCGCGACCGTCCGGGAGCGGCACGGCGATTGCGGATTGCGGATTGCGGATTGCGGATTCGCCCGAGGACCAGCGACGCTCTGCCGGTGCTCAGTCCTCAGTCCTCAGTCCTCAGTCCTCTCAGATCATGATCGACGTGTCGTGTCGCGTCATTGCCGATCACCTGCGGTGTCTGACGTTCGCGCTCACCGATGGGGCCATACCGAGCAATAAAGGTCGCGGCGACGTCCTGCGAAGTATCCTCCGCCGTGCGGCACGCTATGGCCGGCAGTACTTTGATATACACGAACCGTTCCTGTGCGACCTCGTCGCCCCCCTGGTCGAGCAGATGGCAAGCGTATTCCCGGAACTCCGCACGGCCCACGGCGGTAAAAACGTGCAGCACGTGACCGACCTGATCCGCGAAGAGGAAGAATCCTTCGGCCGCACCCTCGACCGGGGGATTGCTCTCTTCGAAAATGAGTACAAACGTGCCCTGGCAAACACACCTTGCAAACCGAGTAGTGCGGGCAGGCAGCGGTTTGCGGCCGTGACCGAGGAGAAGGCAACAGGCATCTGGGTGCTATCAGTAACGGAGCGATTTGGCAGCATGGCTCAGCCCAGCATACTCTACTCACCAGAGCAGTTAACTACCGGCGTACTTGATGAAATCTATCAGCATCGTCCTCTCGTCAGCGGGCCCGGGGCGTTTACGCTTCATGACACCTACGGTTTCCCAATCGACCTGACCGAGCAGATGGCTCGAGAACGCGGCCTGACCGTGGACATCGGCGAGTATGAGCGCCTGATGGAACAGGCGCGCGAGAACGCGCGGAAATTTGCTGTCCTTGCTCGAACACTCCTCGGGGAGACCACGGGGGAGCTTGAAAACCTTCCGCGGACAGACGACTCGCACAAGTATCGCGCGCTTGAGATCACTGCCGCGGTCGCGGGGATGATCCCGGAGGTACCGGGTGCCGCCATTGAAGGTGGCTTACTCAATCCCGGTGACACCGCAGGCATAATTCTAGACCGGACGTGTTTCTACCCGGAAGCCGGCGGCCAGTGCTCGGACACGGGAATCCTGGAAAGCGGTAACAGCACGTTCGAGGTGCGCGAGGCCTATAAGGCGCGTGGTCGTGTCATACACTATGGCAGGCTGCTGCGAGGCGCGTTGAGCGTTGGCGACACGGTTACGGCGCGCGTCGCCCCGCAACGCCTCACGATCATGCAGAACCACACCGCCACGCACCTGCTCAATTGGGCGCTGCGTGAAGTGCTTGGCGACGGCGTGCAGCAGAAAGGCTCGCTGGTCGATCACGACAAGACGCGGTTTGACTTCTCCCACCCCAAACCCCTCACCGTCGAGGAAATCACGCGCGTCGAAATCCTGGTCCATAGACAGATTCAGGCCAAGCTGCCCGTCTACACCAAAGACGACGCCGACCTCGCCGAGGCCCAAAAGATCAAGAGTCTGCGCGCCGTCTTCGGAGAAAAATACGCCGACCGCGTCCGCATCGTCTCGGTGGGGGCGAACATCGACGAACTGCTCAAGACGCCCGACGATCCGCGCTGGTGCCGTTACGCCGTCGAGCTCTGCGGCGGCACACACCTGAAGAACAGCGCCGAAGCGGAGTGGTTCGTCATCGTCTCCGAGGAGGCCGTCGCCAAGGGCGTCCGTCGCGTGGTGGGCGTCACCGGCCCGGCAGCCAAGCAGGCTGAGGTCACCGGCGCGGACCTGCTCGAGCGGGCTGAGCGGCTGGATGGCGAACCGCCGGAGCGGCTCGCCGAAGCACTGGCGGCTTTCCAGCGCGAGCTCAGCGAAGCGATCATCCCGGCCCGGGTGCGCGAGGCGCTGAACGAACATGTCGCCGAGTTACAGGGGCGGCTCCGGCGGCATCAAAAGGAGCAAGCGGCTTCCTCCGGTGAGGCCGTCATGGACCGCGTGGCCGACCTGCTCGCCTCCGCCGAGACGATCCGCGGCGTCACCGTGGTCGTGGGCCAAGTGCCCGCTGCCCGGCCGGAGGCCCTCCGCGGCGCCATCGACTGGGTCCGCCAAAAGACCTCGGCTTCCTCCGTCCTTCTGGCTGCCGTTGCCGAAGGCAAGGTCACGCTCCTGGCCGGCATGAGCAAGGAGGCGGTGGCGCGCGGTCTCAAGGCCGGCGACCTCATCAAGGAGGTCGCCCCCCTGGTCGGCGGCAAGGGCGGCGGTCGCCCGGACATGGCCCAAGGGGGCGGGGATGACGTGGACCACCTCGACGCCGTGCTCGATGCCGCTCGCTCATGGATGTGGAGGAAAATCGGTTAAGGGAGTGCGCCGACCCGAGCTTCGCCGGCGCGGAACACATATCGGTTCGAGGCCGGTATGAAAAGGTTGGCTCTACTCCCCGAAGCGCAACCGTGGTTTGGGCCTCACCCATCGGGTGGCCGCCTCCTGCGGGAGGACGAATGGTTATCAGCCGCGCGGGCTCACCCCCTCTCGGCGGTGAGGCGCGGTGAGGTCCGAATAAGCGGTACGCAGAATGGCGCAGCTGGCGTACGTCCCCATAGGGAATTTACTCGATTGATTCGGGAGCGTTTTTCTCTACAATGGAACGCACCGGGCGGAGGAAGTGACCGTGGCGAGGGCGTGGTTTCGGCTACTGAGAGCGAGGTGACACGATGGTTGCACTAAGGCGCTGTTCCATCCCGGTGCTCCTGCTTCTGCTGAGCGGAGGTTGCAGTCCGTTCAGCGTGGCCAAGCGGGGGCTCACCGAGGTCCGGGGCGCTTCGGGCAAGGTGGTGCCCATCCGGGAGGCGAGCCCCGCGTTCTATCGCTCGATCGGACGGTTGGAGATCGGGTCGGTCAGCAACACGATCGGGCCGGTGTGCCCGCCCAGTATGTATGCCCTCGCCGGCACCGCCCTGAAGGAATCCGCCGCGCAGGCCTCGGAGAAGTTGCCGGGCGCCGGAGTGTGCACCGCCGAGGTGGACATCATGTACCATCAGCCGCCCGGCGGGATTCGGGCCCTGATAGGCAAAGGGGCGGTCCTGCTCGGTCGGGCGCGGTTGCTCGACGAGCATCGGGAGACGCAGGCGGACCTGCTCATCGGCGTCTTCAGCGAGGCCATGCGCACCACGGAGGGCGAGTTGGCCGGCGAGTTCGGCAAGGCGCTGGCGGAGCACGTGCGGAAGGGCGGGGGCAATTGAGCGCCGGGGGAGGCGCGAGGAGGAGACGAAGTCATGGAGGCCACGCGAGTATCCACGCGGACGCGCCCGCGCGTACCGGCGGTGCTGCCGCCTGAACTGATCAAGCGTTTCCTGGACTATCTGTTCGTGGAATGCGGGTTGGCGGGCAGCACGGTGGTCGCCTACCGACGGGACCTCTGCGACTTCTGGAACGATCTTGAACTGTACGGCGTCGAGGTCCGCGACGTCACCATTTTGGACGTGCAGCGACACTTGCAGCGGCTGCAGGAAGGCGGTTGGGCGGTCGCCTCGATCGCCCGGCGGTTGTCCGCGGTCAAGATGTTCCTGCGGTACCTGTTCGCGGAGAAGGTGCTGTATCGGGACGTGCCTTCGCTCATCGAAGCCCCCAAGAAGTGGCGTTATCTGCCCGCGACGGTGCACTACCAGCGGATCGACGCGCTGCTCAACGCGCCGGATGCCGCGGACGAATTCCATCTGCGGGACCGGGCCTTGCTGGAGCTGCTCTACGCCACCGGCCTGCGGGTCAGCGAGGTGTCCAACCTGACGCTGGACCAGCTTAACTTGGACGTCGGTTACCTCCGCTGCGTCGGGAAAGGCAACAAGGAGCGGATCGCGCCCATCGGGCGCAGCGCCCTGCGGGCCCTGCGCTCCTACCTCGGGAGGCTCCGGCCGGTTCTGGTCCGCCAGCGTTCCGTCGCGTTCGTCTTCCTGTCGCGCACGGGACGCAAGCTGGACCGGACCAGCATCTGGCGCCTGGTGCGGAAACACGCGCTGACCGCAGGCATCGCCAACGACTTGTCGCCGCACACTCTGCGGCACTGCTTCGCCACGCATTTGCTGGCGGGCGGGGCCGACCTGCGCATCGTGCAGGAATTGCTCGGCCATGCCGACGTCTCCACCACCCAAATCTACTTGCACGTGGACCCCACCCGCCTGAAGGAAGTGCACCAGCGCTGTCATCCGAGGCAGTAACCTTGGAGAGCATGAGCAAGATCGAGTCGATCACGGTCGGGCTGGTGGCCGGAGTCCTGTGCCCCCTGTTGTTGTTCGTCCTCTTCTGGTGGAGCAGCGCCGTGCTGGCCACGGCTCGGATCCTGCGCGTTTCTGACGGCGGCATAGCGACCGCGGCACTGACCGGTCTGGCTTTAGGCTTGGTTCTGGATGGGGTTTGCCTGAAGCGCTGGACGGCCCGCTTCTACAGCGCGAATATGAAGCTCGGGGTGGCCGTGTATCTGTGCTGCTCCGTCGTTGCGGAAGCCTTCTTTATGGGCTTGCCCTTGGGCAACCTGCTTCTGGGCACCTTGGCCGGGGTGTATGTCGGGCGGAGAGAATACCACGCGGGTGCGCAGGGGTCGTCGATAGCCCAGGCGGCCCGGCGCGTC
>JBGPAW010000181.1:0-7505 GCA_041480905.1 Phycisphaerae bacterium | reverse complement strand
GGCGAACAGCATGGAGAGCGGGATGGCCAGAGCGACGATGATCGCGGCGCGGATGTTGCCCAGCAGGAGGAACAGAACCACGATGACCAGGATGGCGCCCACAGTCAGGTTCTCCCGCACCGTGTGCAGCGTCGCATCCACCAGGTAGCTGCGGTCATACAGCGTCGTGATCTTGACGTTTTCGGGCAGCGCCTTGTTCACCTGCTCGATCTTCTGGGCCACGCGGTGGGCGACCGTACGGCTGTTGTCCCCGTAGAGGAGGATCGCCGTCCCGACCACTGCTTCCCGCCCGTTCGCGGTGCCGGCCCCGGTTCGCAACTCCTTGCCCAGCGCGACCTCGGCTACATCCTTGACGAAGAAGGGAGCGCCGTCGTGCGCGCCAAGCTTGACGTTGCGGATGTCGTCCATCGTCTGAATCAGGCCCGTCGCGCGGATGGTGTACTGCTCACCGCTGTGCTCGATGTACCCGCCGCCGACGTTCGCGTTGTTCGCGGCCAAGGCTTCCAGCACGTCGTGGAAGCTGAGTCCGTAAGAGATCAGCTTCATCGGGTCGGGCGTGACGTGGTATTGCTTCTCGTAGCCCCCGATGCTGTTCACTTCCGTCAGGCCGGGAATCGAGCGGAGCTGGGGCTTGATGATCCAGTCCTGGATGGTGCGCAGGTCCATGGGCGTGTACGGCGTGCCGTCGGGCTTGGGACCGACCGCGTCCACACTCCAGAAGTAAATCTCTCCCAGGCCGGTCCAGATCGGCCCCATGAACGGTGCGCCGACGCCGGCGGGCAGGCTCTCCTTGGCTTCGGCCAGGCGTTCGCTGACGAGCTGCCGGGCGCGGTAGATGTCCACGTCGTCGTCGAAGATGACGGTAACCTGCGACACGCCGTAAAACGACACCGAGCGAATTTCCTCGACGCCCGGGATGCCCTGCATCGCCCACTCGATCGGTGCGCTGATCTGCTTCTCGATCTCGACCGGGGCCAGCGCCGTGACGGCGGTGTTGATCTGCACCTGCTTGTTGGTGATGTCCGGCACGGCGTCGATGGGCAGGCGCGTGAAGTTCCAGGCGCCCAGCGCGCCCAGCCCGACGGCCAGCAGGACCATCAGCAAGCGCTGGTGGACGGCGAATTGAAGAATACGACCAATCATGATTCCGCTCCAGCACGCACGGGGTTCGTTGGCGCGGCTCGGTTCAGACCGCTTCGTCCTGCTCCTGACCGGTGCGGATGCGGAGCACGTGCGGCAGGTCCGCGACCATGATCACGCCGTCACCGGGATTGCCCGTGTGAGCTGTCTGCTGAATGAGGCGCGCGATCTCGTCGACGCACGCGTCAGAACAGAACAGCTCCAGCTTGGTCATCTTCTGAAACTCGATCGTCTGCTCGGTGGCGAGGTATTGGCCGCCCACACCACGCCCGCGCCCTTGGCCGAGACAGTCGCTCACCGTGACGCCCGGAAAGTGCGGCAGGGCGTGCAGCGCCTCCATCACCTTGCTGAGCATGTGCGGCTGAATGATCGCCTTGATTTCTTTCATGCTGGTTCCTCTGTATGTGGCCCGCTCAATGTTCATGCACGGCCTCGCGCTTGCCGAGTTCGGCCTTCAGCACGACCGCGCCATTAACCACGTACCGCTCACCCGGCTTCAGTCCGTCGGTGATCTCCACATGCGTGCCGTTGATGCGCCCCAACTGGACCGTGCGCGGCTCGAAGCCCTCGCCCTCGGCCACGAACACCACGCTGTCGCTCTTGACCCGCTGGAGGGCGTCGATAGGTACGACCACTGGCACGGCCTGGCGATCGAGCACAACGAAGGCCGTCACAAACGTGCCCGGCCGCCACTGCCGATCGGGGTTGGGCAGGTCCACGCGGGCGTACACCGTGCGGGTGACCTCGTTCGCCACCGGGGCCATGTAGCAGACGGTGCCGGTCGCGGTCGTGCCCAGCCCGTCCGCCCGAATCTGAACCGCCTGCCCCATGCGCACCCGGCCCATGTCCTGCGTATAGACGGTGATCTTCGCCCAGACGGTGGACAGGTCGGCGAGTACAAAGGCGTCCATCTCGCCGCTCAGCACCTCGCCCAGCGCGCAGTGCTTCTCGACGACGGTGCCCGCGAAGGGTGCCCGCAGCTCATACATCGCCAGGCTAGCCGTGTGGTTGGACATTTCCTCAAGCTGCTCCTCGACGATGCCAAGCGCGTGCAGCTTGTTGTCGGCCGACTTGAACTCGATCTCTGCCTCGGCCTTGGCCTTCTGGATGGCCAGGAACTCCAGGTCGGGCATGATCTTCTTGGCGTGCAACTCTTCGGCGCTCTTGAGGTTGGCCTCCGCGAGCGCCAATCTCTGCTGCGCGGCCAAGTAAGCCGCCTTCGCCTCGGCGAGTTCACGGCTCTCCAGGATGGCCATGACCTCGCCCGCCTGCACGTCATCGCCGAGGTTCTTGTCTACCCGTCGGACGATGCCCGCCACGCGCGGCACGATGTGGGCAACTTTGTCGGCGTTCAGGACAATCTCGCCGGGCAGCGTCAGCGTCTGTTCGAGGTCGCCGCCGCCTGCGGCAGCGAGCTCGATGCCGCTCTCGCGGATCGCCTTCTCCGTCAGGACGAGGAGGCCTTCTTCGTCCCCGTGCTCGTCTTCGACCTCGCCGTGGGCGTGGTCGTGCTCGTCCTCGCCGCTCTCGTGTGCAGGGTCATCGCCGGCCGTGCTCCACGGCAGGTGCGCGCGTCCCAGCCACCACACGCTGCCGCCGCCCAGCATGACGCCGAGCGCGAGACCGATGATGATCTGACCTATGCGTATCCTGTTCATGGCGATTACTCCCGATCTCCGTCCCGCGTGGCCGGTTGGGTCGTCACGGCCGCGTCCGTCCGACCGGCCGCCGGCTGCGCAGCCGTGGTTGCTTCCAGAATCTTGTTGAGCGGCTGCCCTGTTGCCTTCTCCAGTTCCACCAGCGCGGCGGCCGACGCCTGGAGCGATTCCGCGTAGCCGGCCCGGGCGGTCAGCAGCGCTCGTTGAGTTTCCAGCACGTTGAGCAGCGACGTGCGTCCGACCTGGTACGCCGTCCGCGCCAGCTCCAAGCTCGTTTCCCGGAGCGGCAGCACCTGGTCACGATAGAAGCCCGCGTTGCCCCAAGCGGTTCGCGCGCGGGCACTGGCCAGCCGCACTTCCTGGTTCACCTGCACGACGAGACTCTCCAGCAGCTTGCGGCTCTGCTCGTACTCGAACTGGGCTCGGGCAATGCCGCCCTGGTTCTGGTTGAAGATCGGCAGTTCCATGCCGATGGTCGGCCCGATGATAGTGTCCTGTCCGCCCGACCCTTCTTTCGGTGCGATATCCACCTGCGGCTCGCCCGCGTCCAGCGAAGCGCGCAGGCTGTCGGCCAAGATGTTTCGCCCTGCCGGCGATCGACGCTCATCGCGCTCGAGCGCGACCCCGATATCGAGCCTCGGGAACAGTTTGAGCTTCTCCTGACGAATCCGCGCCCACGCCGCGTCCGTCGCCTTCACGGCCGCCTGGATGTCGAGCCGATGATCGGCCGCCAGGACCAGCAGCGTGGAGTCCTGCACGGTCCAGGCCGGCGGCTCGGGCAGCGGATCGGTAAGCTCCAGTGTGTCGGGCGCAATTCGGAGTGACAGCAGCCCGGGCAGTGCCGACCGGGCCTCAAACGCATCGAGCGTAGCGGCGCGGAGCGAAAGTTCGGCGTCCTGGACCTCTGAGCGGGCCAGGTTCACGTCGACTTCGCTACCCGCACCGGCCTGCTGCCGGGCCAGCGTCAGATCAAGCACTTGCCGCGCTATCTGCACACTCTCCACCGCAATTTCACGCTTTCGGTCGACCTGCTTGGCCCGGTAGTACGCCGTCTTCGCCTCCACCACGGCCACGCCGATCTCGCGGGCGACCTGGAGAATAGCCCGATCGAGCGAACGCTCCGCGACGCGCTTCCGTGTGGGAATCTGCCAGAGATCGGCCAGGTTCTGTGCTAGGCTCGCTTCGAGATTCGCCAATCCGCCGCCATCCGGCAACCGCAACCCCAGCGCGAGGGAAGGGTTTGACAGCAACCCGGCCTGCACCACGTCCGCCCGCGCGATGCCCACTTCGTAAAACGCGGCCTGAAGCTTGCGGTTATTCAGCAGGCAGACCTGAACGGCTTCGTCGAGCGTCAGCCCGTCGGCCAGGAGTTCCGCGACCTTTGCCTTGGCGGTCGCCTCATCGCCAGGTTGGTAAATGTTTTCCTGCCCGGTGGTTTCCGCGACGTGCCCGGCCGTATGCTCGTAATCAACCCGCGGGTCCACCGTCGCGCAGCCCGCCAGCATCGCCGGCACCCCCGACCAAAGTACTAAACGTAGGTTTTTCCTGGTCATTGGATCCGATTCCCACTCGGCTGCCACCGCGCGACGCATGCGCCGTAGCGTGCAATCCACGCAAGGCGAGTGCCGCGACTCCGCGCAGTCTTACGGACACACTACCGCCCAATGTCGGGTTAAGAAATCAGATCCGCAGGGGAATATCGCTGGTCGGAAAAGGCAGCTTTCGGAGTGGAGGTGAGGTGGCCCCGTCACTCGGCACGCGCTCTGCTGGTATCCCGAGCGCGGCGGGTATGACAACCTGAGGGGGCAACGGTATTGGGCAGGTGAACATCTCCATCCAGACAGGAGTCTGCGTCTCATGGCGCGCGACCACCAACCCGCTGCAGGGGTCGTAAGGGCAGGTGTCCGTGTGGCCGCAACCGGACTCATCACCGCACGGGGACGTTCCGTCGCAAGCGCAGGGATGTTCGAGCACCCCGGCGATGCACAGCGCAGGCATCCCCACGAGGCTCCATACGGTCACTATAATGCCCGTCAGACGCATCATCACTTTCGGATTATAACTACCCGCCATCCCGGCGGCCACGGGGCGCGGTAACGACCGTGTAACGCCCTATTCCGGTGTCTTCAGGGGAGCACTTACCGGAGCCTGGTATGCTGCGCGTAAGGCATTCAAACGCTTCAGGACCGGGTTCACCTTAAGACGCGTCCGGTACGTGATGAGCTCCGTGGGCAAGCGGGGGAGCTTGGCGGCGGCGGAAGCGACGGCGGCGATGAGGATCGGCATGTCGGCGAACAGGGATAGGATCGCGCCTTTCTTCTCCAGGTACTCCGGCGTCCAGAAGCCTACGACTTCAAGATAGACCAGCGTCCCGTCCGTATGGCGGAAGGCGAAATCGGGCACGAAGGTTTTATGACCGCGGACCAGAAACCCACCCTCACGGAACAACTGCCAGCCGTCCCGCTCGGGGCCGAACTTTTCGGCGAACGATTTCTCCACCTCCGAGTCGAACGGTTCCTCCGCCGGCAGATCGCTTTGCAGACCATCGCGCGGGGAAAGGACGAAGGTGGCGATCCCATGGCGCGGTAGACGCAGGCGAGCAGACATCTCCCAGCCGCGACAGGCCAGCAGACCGGGCAGGAACTTGGCCATATCCACGCCATAGCGGCGGGTGTGCTTGAGCACCGACGCCGGTCCGGAAAACCTGATCCGGTAGGCCTGCCGGCCGATGGCTTCGACCTCATAGAGCAAGCGATTGAACTTGGCGTGGCGGAAGATACGCTTGAAATCTGCTCGGGCGATGACCGTCATCTCTTCCACCCAAAAGAGCAGGGTTTGGGCCTGAGCAACGTTGTAGCGGCGGAGCAATTCCTCCGCCGTCGCCAAGCCGTTCAGCTTCTTCAGCCGATGGAAGGCCGGCAGGTCGGCGTACAGCGTTCGTTCGATCCGCGGCCACTGCATGCCGAGGTCCGCCGCGATGTCGTGCTTGACTTCTCGCTCGGCGTGCTGAAACAAGGCGTTCGGCTCGGCGACCAAGGGATGCCGTTGGGCGGCCAACTCAAAAATCCGCTGCCGGAGCCGATACGCTCCGCCGTCCACATCGGTCTGGTACTCGCTGGCTTGGTCGAGCAGGCGGACGAACGCCTGGATACGCTGCGGGGGACAGTCGGGCTGGTCCGCAAACACCGCCTCCGCCGCCCGATGGAGTTGTTCCCGGGTCTTGCCTTGGCCTTTACGGTATATGGCCAACAATCGGCCGGCGAGCGGCGCGTAGCCTGCGTGCGTCCGCCGCGTCAGGCAGTCGGGATAGGCCCGGCCGCGGTGACACGTGTAGATGGCGAGTTCCTTGGAGAGCATAGGTCAATCGCTCCCTCCAGGGCTCGAGATTCACCAATCCGTCCCGGTCAGGCGGAGATGATGGTCAATGCAGTCTTTCGTTTCCGCCCTGTGGGGTGCTCCAAGGCGTTCTCCATGGCCTCGATCGCCGGGGCCTCGAACACCCGCTGACCGCAGACTCGGCACTGAAGTGCAGGAACGTTCTTGAACAAGACGTGCCGCCCGCCTCGGTACCGGTACACCTGTACCCGCGTGCGGACCAGTAGTTCCCTGCAATGCTCGCAGCGCTCGCCAGGTTTGTCCCTAATCGACTTCATACATCATGATGGTACGGAGGAGCTGCATTCCGATCAAGCGTCTTACCACCCTCCTGAGCTGTCCGGTCACCAGTGAAGTCGCGCCCGGGCCGCATGTCAACTCAGTAACACTTCGAGCGGTGTACGCTTGAGCGAGCTGACCTTCAGCACGGAGAACCCCAGGATGTTGCCCTCCGCGTCGACTTTCTCCATGACCTGGTCGTTCTCGGTTTCACGGAAGTACCCTTCTTTGCGGTCGAAGATCACCTCCAGGTAGTCCCCTTCGGGATCGTACCACAACTTCACGACTCGGCGTGCCACAGCAGGTCTCCCTTCTTTGGTTTGTCGGTCAAGTAAGCCGTTAAAACAAAAGCGTCACTGACGCCAAACTTGACCACCACGCATAGGTATTTGTCGCCGACGCGCGTGCCCAGATAGAAGCGGTAGTACAGCCGGGCTTCGTCGTCGCCCAAGGATTGTATGACATACGCGGGATTCGCCAACGTCTCTTCGATGGCCGACTCCAGCCCGACCATCTCCGGGTGCTCCAGGACATGGGCCAAGCGCTCCTCGGTGAGGCGAATGCGAATCCCGCGATAGTCGATGAGGATTCTCATGCGTGGCGTTTATCGCTCCCGGCGTCATCCGCCCTCAGCAGAAGCAGACGCCCCTGCTCAGGCCGCATGGTACGGGACTTTCTTCAGCTAGGCAACCGATCAACGGCCGAGGGCATGTCCCTCAAGACGGCACGCTGGTGTCCACAGTCACAGGTGCAGACGGCGAGTGCCTTTGAAAGCATCGCGCGGCGGCGGGCGCGGGAGTCGAGTTCCTCGCGCGTCTTACGATTGGCCTGCAAACTGAAGTCCTGTTCCTGGAACGCTCTCGCCGCCCACCGACGCCGGGACCGCGCCTTTAGCGTCCCGCGCACCCGTCCACGCGATGGTCCGCGAGCGCGGACCCTACGGGGGCTTCTTCCCTCGCGCCCGAGGCGCGCGGTGGCCGGCGGCGACGTCCTCGTCGAAGGTCTTCTTGCGGCGGAGGATGTGGTGGTAATGTTGGGCGAAGCGGGGGGCCT
>JBGPAW010000180.1:0-7541 GCA_041480905.1 Phycisphaerae bacterium | reverse complement strand
TGCCGTCCCCAGCCCGCCGGACATGAACGGAGGGAATTCCCACCCTAGCATCAGCACGTGCATGACGGTTCGGTCTCGCTTCTGTCCCGGCGGAAGGGTATACGGGGTCGTCGGATTGTCAAACGCCCACCTCCGCCCGCCCGCACGGAGCCGCCGCGCCCGCGCCGGAGGCAGACCAGAACCACAACAGACCGGGAAGTTCAGTCGTCGCAGCCCCGAATGACCGGCCTTCCACAGATTTGCTTCATGAGCTTCGGAATTTGCTGTCCCCAAAGCCACCATTGGCGCAAACTAATTACAGGGGCGTGGGGCACGCATATGTTGCGCAGCCGTGAGAAGTTGTTCGAGATTCTGATCCGAGAGCACGAACTCCGCTTGCGGGCGTTTGTTCGGGCATGCGTTCACGATTCCGCAATCGCGGACGACTTGGCCCAGGACACCTTCCTAGCGGCTTGGGAGCGGCTCGGCGCGTACGACCCCGAACTCCCCTTCGCCCGCTGGCTCCGCGGAATCGCCCGGAACAAGATTCTCGGGCACTTCCGTTCCAGGGCCACCGAAACGCGGCTTGTCCACGTTCTCAGCCCCGAGGCCGTCGACGCCATCGCCGAAAAGTTCGACGCCTTGGTGCCGGGTCGCGGCGATGAGTTTGACGACTGTCTCGCCGCCTTGCGCGAGTGCCTGTCTGCTCTCGGACAGACCGAGCATCACATCGTCGAAAGGGTCTATCGGGACAACGAGACATGCGGAGCCATTGCAAGCCAGATAGGCTCAACCACGGAAGCCGTCAAAAAACGGCTTCAGCGTGCGCGGCTCCAACTGCGCGATTGCATTCTTGGCAAGTTGAAAGCGGGATTGGTCCATGCCTGAGCCACCTGGCCAACTCAACGCCGATCTTCCGCTGGACCCAGCGGCACCTTTCGACGCCTGGCAATGCGCGATGCACGGACTGCTGAGTGCCTACTACGAAGTAGAACGAACCGGCCGGGGCAATCTGGTCGGCCCCGTGCTGGCCCGCATCGCCGCCGAGGGCTCCGCCGGGAGGCTCCGCTTCCGTCGGCTCGCCTGGTGGGCCACAGGTTTGGCCGTGGCCGCCTCCGTCGGGTGGTTGGTTTTCTATCCCACGCCCCGGGCGAACGCAACGGACCTCACCGTACTCATTCAGCAGGCGGCCGCGCAGGTCATCTTTGTTCCAGCCGTGAACGAGCCGCTGCTCTCCGACGACCCGGACGAGCTACGCGCGCGCGAATTGACCATTGCCGATGCCTTCGCCCGGCGTGACCGCGCATTCGCCGAGGGGCGCGAGGACGATGCGTACCACGCCTGGGCGGACGCGTATCGTCGCCAGCGAGATATCGGGCGCTGGGACCAAGCCTTCGCGGAAATGAACGAACTTCTGGAGTATGCCCGACAGCGCATCGAGGAAGGGCTTCGGAGTCGTCACCGTTATTGGGAGTTTATCTGCCTGTGCGATGTGGGCGACACGGATGCGACGCTCGGCGACTACGCCGCCGCCCGCGAGGCCTACCAACAGTCAATCGACCTGCGCAAGGAACTCCTTCGACTCGGTGGCACCCCGTTTGCGTCAGCCGGTGGCACACAATCGCTGGTGCCCCTCTACGAGAGGCTGAGCACACTGGCGCTTGTTGGCAAGGATATGGCCGAAGCCCGACGTTGGCACGCTCAAGCCGGAGCCTTACTCCGCGACTTCTACGCCGAGATCGACCGCGCCACCGGTGCCGCCCTGCCCGCCGAGGCGACCTTGCTGGAAGTATTCGAGGCCGCTCCACCCGAATTCCGCGCTCCCCCTGAGGAATGTAGCGTCGCCGGTTGTCCGGAGTTCGAGGCAGCGGCAAAGGCTCGGTACGGCGGCGTCGTTCCGCATCCGACGCAGGTGACCCTTGTCCGCGGCCACCTCTACCGCGAAGCGCGACTGCGCCGCGTGGAAGGCGACTACGCCGGCACTAAGCAGATGCTCACTCAGGCGGCCGAGCTACCCTATTACGCCGCCGCCGATGAATCCCGGCTTCTCTTCGCCGAGCCGCTCGAAGCCGCCCGCCTCGCCGTTATCGAGGGCGACTACGCCTTGGCGCTTCGCTACCTCGACCAAGCGGAAGCCAACGCGGGTGCGATCATCGTGCCCAGAGACCCCAACCTCAACAAACGTCCCATCGGCCCCCTCGCGCGGGCGGAGTTGAATCTGCTCCGCGGTGCCGCCCTGCTGGGTTTAGACGCTCAGGACCCCGACGCTCGGCAACTGATTGTAGGTGCTTTGACCTTGCCGCAAAGGCTCGCGGAGGGTATCGCCGCAGTTGATCGTCCGGCGTTTTTGCAGCAGTTCCAGTCGTGGGAAAGTTTGGGGCGAGGACCCGACCGTTGACGACCTTGGTACACGAGGAGAAGAACATGAAGCGCACGGCCAACCTTTCAATTTGTGCTCTTGCTGTTGCCACCGGCTTGTGTCTCCCAGCACAGCTACGCGCAGAAACGGCCACCTACGAAGAAACAGAACGGGTTGCCCGAAACTGGCTCACGGAAGTCGTCTTCCGCAACGGCAGTTGGGCGGGAAGCACTACCCCCTCGATTGCTGATATTCAGGAGCTCGTCGCGGACGACAGGGTCCTCGCGCGCTGCTTCTCGATTGCACCGCGCGGCTACGTTGTTGTGCCAGTGCTGAAGAACCTCCCTCCGGTGACGGCGTACTCGCAAGAGTCCGAGCTCGACGTCACGCAGCAGTTCGGGTTTGCCCAGCTCCTGCGCGACGTCCTATCGCACCGTACCAGGCTTTTCATTGACACTTATGGCAGCCTGGAAGCGAGCCAACCACCCACTGGCGACGTCCTCCTGGACCGTATCAACCGCGCGCAGTGGGATCGCCTGGCCCTAGGCCCGGCGGAGTTCGCCAGCCAGGTCCGGGCCGGCGCGTTCCGCGACCGCGGCACCGTCGGGCCGCTCCTCACGACGGCTTGGCATCAGGAAGCGCCCTACAATAACTCCTGTCCGATGGGTGACGGGGGCCGGTCCCTGGTCGGCTGCGTCGCCACCGCGACGGCCCAGATCATGCGCTACCACCATTGGCCGCCCGTCGGCACCGGCGACCACAGCTACCCGTGGGATGGCGACGATTCATGTCCGCCCGCATGCGACACAAACGGGGACTGCCCAAGTCCCTGGAGCTATTGCGCTACAGGTAAAGGAAGATGCGCCGGTTGCACACCCTGCTTCAACGCTGGCGAGCTGACAGCGACCTTCTCCGATCCCTACGACTGGGCCAACATGCCAAACGATTGCGACGGTGGTTGCTCGACGGCCCAGCAAAACGCTCTGGCGGAGTTGTGCTACGAGGTTGGTGTCGCATATGAGATGGATTACGGGGTATGTGCGTCGGGAACACAGACCTACATGGCCGTCTCAGTTCTGCCTGGGTATTTCAGGTATGCTCCATCGGTCGACCGCGAAAACCGCTCCGACCACACGGCGGATTCATGGTTCGCCTTGATCCAGGCGGAGATCAACGCGCACCGCCCGCTGCTGTATACCATCTACAGTAATGATCTCAGTTTCGCCCACGCGATCGCCTGCGATGGCTGGCAAGATATTGGTGGCCTACGTCAGTATCACATGAATTACGGTTGGGCGGACGGTCACACAGCGTGGTATACATTGGACAACCTCTACTGCGGGCTGTCGGGTTGCGACCCGGACTGGGAGTACATGATCCGAGACATTGCCCCCGCAGCGGACCTTTTGCTGACGAGCGGGACCGTACAGCCGCCCAGCGGCACATACTTGACCAACTTCGTCTTCGAGGTCACGTTCACTGATCCAAGTGGGCAGTCCCCGACGCTTCACCGGGTCGAACTGAAGACGCCGGGTGGCTCATGGTGTCAAATCTGGTGCGGCGATATGACGCTCGTGAGTGGAAGCATCCAATCAGGCGCCGTCTACCGAAGCGTAACGCAGTTGCCTGTTGGCTCTTACCTCCATCGCTTCCGCTTTCAGGCGGCCGACGGAACGGAGCTTTATTGGCCCGACGCAAACGGCACGTCGGGGCCCAGCGTGGGATCCCCCGACCAGTTACAAGTCGCATGCTGGTCTATCCCCTCGGGCCCTACAGCCTATCAGGTCGGACAATCACCAGTCCTACGGTGCGAGGTCCGCGATCCGGGCGGCAACCTCACCGACGCCGATTTTGTGGGCGTATACATCAGTCCGCCCGGTGGGCTGAGTCCGCACGTCTCCATGATCAGAACGTCGCTCGGGCATTACGAGTATAACGGAGACAACTGGCATTTTGGCTGTGATTGCTACACCTTCACCTTCGTCGCCCAGCACTCGGATTACGCTTCCGGCTCATGCACGCTGGAGTTTCACCCGTGTCCGTGCCCAAGTTTCACTCCTGTACACATCGACCCCATGAGCGTTTCTCCGCCTCAAATCGTCGCAGGTGTCGAGTCGGCCACCATCGTGCATGGGATCAACGTCGAGGCCCGCGAAAGCGTCTGGGTCCGCGACTCGACCGGGTCGATTATCCGCACGCTGCTGAACGGAGAAACCCGCCCCGTGGGCTCCTGGAGCGACATATGGGATGGAACGAACGGGTCAGGGCAGACCGTCCCGCCCGGCGATTACATGGGTGATATCGAAGCGCTGCATCTCGATTCCGACCACGCCATGTGGGAGTTCGGCGAGCGTGGCTCTGGTTACTGCAAAGTCAATCGTCCGCGCGGACTGGCGGTAGGTCCCGACGGCAACATCTATGTGCTTGACTTCCTTGCGTCTGGTCCGCCCTGGTTCAAGGTCGTCCGCTTCAACCCCGGCGGCACATGCGTCGGTGAGTTCACACCGCCCTCTGGCGGCTACGCCGACCAAGTCAGCGGCACGGCACGTGCAATCGCAGTAGACAACGCAGGCAACGTCCACATTCTCGACGACCAACCGTACCGCCGTATAACGGTCTGGAGCGGCGCAACTGGACAGTGGCTCCGCCAGTACGCGACGGGACTGATGAGCGAACCGGATCAAGGATCGCTGGCACCGATCTACTATGATTCAGCAACAGACAGGGTCTATGTTTGGGGAGTTGATGTCGCTGGTGTGGGCTCCAAGGTCTTTGTGTTCGATGGTACCACCGGTGGGCTGGTTTTGCCGCCCATCGACCCCGAGCCAGCGAGCGGTGCCCATACCGGAGCAACGGGCCTCGCAGTAGACGGCGAGGAGAACATCTGGGTGATGACGTACAATGGCCCCACTTATGTCCTGACGCCCTCCGGGCAGGAGATTCGACGCTTGACCGGCCCGGATTGGGCGGGCCGGCGCATACTCGTCCGATGGGGACACCTGGTTTACGTGAGGGACGGGGGAGCCATTCAGGTCTACGACACGCGGGGGACCCTCCTACAGGAGATATGTACGGACTGCTGTTTGTGGGGTGGCCTTGCGGAGCTTCAACTCGCCGGGGCGGCGGGAGAGTACTTCTTCACGACAGACGGCTTCCCATGCGGCGCTCCCATCGGTTCCTACATCGGTTCGCGGATCAGAGACTTCAACAGTGCCGACCAACGAAATGCGCCCGTTAGCGTCGTAGCGGGGCGGCTGACGACGCTGGAGCCCAACGGCGGCGAACACTGGCCGGTCAGCACCACTAAGGCGATCACTTGGCTTTGGTCGGGCACCGTCGGCGACGTAACGATTCGCCTATGGAAGGGCAGTTCCGAGTACTTGGCGGCGTCGCCGATTGCGACGGACGTGCCTAACGTCGGACAGTACTTCTGGTCCCTGCCAGAAACCCTGGATATCGGATCGGACTATCGAGTTTGCATTGAGGCAAGCGCGGACCCGACGATCCGCGACTGTGGTGACACCTACTTCGCTGTGGTTCCTCACCTCATCGGCGATTTTGACGCCGACGGCGACGTGGATCTCGACGACTATACCGCGTGGCGGGCATGTCTGATCGGACCTGGCGTTGCGCCTGGTGAAGGGTGCGAGCCCATGGACCTCGACGCCGATAACGACGTCGACTTGTCCGACTTCGCGAGATTCCAAACTGCGTGCGGTGTTGTACCCGAGCCGGGCGGTGAGACGCTAATTCTCGACCTCACCGGCGGCGTCACGATGGAACTGGTCCGAATCCCGGGCGGGACGTTTCAGATGGGTACGGACAGCACGGATTACCCCTGGCTGGAGCACTCGCGTCCGGTGCACAGCGTGGCGATCAGCAGCGACTTCTACATCGGGCGGTACGAGGTCACGCAGGCCCAGTGGCAGGCGGTCATGGGCAGCAACCCCTCCTACTTCAGCGGGAGCGGCGACCTCCCGGTGGAGCAAGTCTCCTGGAACGATGCTGTGGCGTTTTGCAATGCACTTTCCGGCATAACGGGGTATGATATCCGTCTACCCAGCGAGGCGGAATGGGAGTATGCGTGCCGGGCGGGGACGACGACGGACTACTCGTTCGGCGACGATGTGGCGGATCTGGGCGACTACGCGTGGTACTCCGGCAACAGTGGTGACACGACGCACGAGGTCGGGACGAAGCTGCCGAACTCGTGGGGCCTTTACGATTTACACGGAAACGTTTGGGAGTGGTGCGCGGACGTCTGGCACAACAACTACGCCGGTGCCCCGTCCGATGGCGGCGCGTGGACGACAGGCGGTGATCCGACGCACCGTGTTCAACGCGGTGGCTCATGGCTGAACTTCGGAAATCCCTACTACTTGCGCTCCGCCGAGCGCGCCGAAGGGGCCGGCTTCGGCGACAACCAAGGATTCCGAGTCGCGGCGGGAAGTTAGCCCTTTTGTTCTTTATCATTTGTCCTCTGGCGCGGCCCGACGACCTGCGGCGGCGTCATGCGGCTCGGTCATAGAGCACCTTTCCTTCGCGCACCGCAGGGCGGACGATCGTGCCCACCCCGTGGCGTTCCCGCTCGAACTGCTCCGGCGTCACCACGATCAGGTCCAGCGGCAGCTTGCGGTCGGCCAAAGCAAGGTCGATCTCCACGGCCTTGTACCTCAGCGAACCCGCGACCGGCATGACCACGAGCAAGTCCACGTCGCTGTCGGGTGCGGCCGTCCCCCGGGCGTGGGAGCCGAACAGGATGATCTTGCTCGGGTTGAACCCGCGAACGATCCGCCGCACCAGGTCGTCGATCATCGCGCGGACCTGTTCTTCGGGGAATGGCTGCACGGTTACGTCTCCTCAGCGACCGCTGCGATGCCTGGGGCATGGCCTCCAAGCATCGCAACCGTTGGTCTTCGCCTTATCGAGGATACCGCGCCGACAGGGCGTTGGCGAGACGTGGGAGATCCGTGCCGCGGTCCGCATTCCGTGTTCCGCATTGCCGCGGCGCGAGACTTGTTTCACGTGAAACAGCGCAGCGAGAAAAGGGTGCGCAAACCGTGCGTCGAGGACGCACTGTACGGGGTACACACTGCTCAGCGAGCCGTGGCACCGGCGCGGGCGCTCAACTGCAAGGGTATCAGTTCGGGCGGGCGGGCGGCGGGGTGTCTGGCGGGTTCGGTCGGTTCTTCACGGCGCGGGG